>CAMLME010000180.1 GCA_946481235.1 uncultured Methylobacillus sp.
GCGTGTTTACACCCTACAAGAACGCCTGGCTGCGCAAGGTTGATGATTTCTTTCTGCGCCCCTACCCTATCGAACCCTACAAAGCCCGGCTGGCGCAGTACGGTGCAGATGCTATGCCTGCGCTCGAGTCGCTGGGTTTTGAACATACCAATCTCCATGCCTTGAAAATCCCCACCGGGATGCGCGGTGGAGCTCAATTGTTCACTGACTTTCTGGATCGCATCGAGCATTATAAAAACGCCCGTGATTATCCCTCCGTGAATGGCCCGTCCTATCTCTCGGTACATCTGCGTTTCGGCACCGTGTCGATCCGTCACTTGGCCCGCATGGCCTGGCGCATGGAGAGCAGTAGTGCGGAGACCTGGCTGAGTGAACTGATCTGGCGGGATTTCTATTTCCAGATTCTGCATCATCACCCCCGCGTCGCTAACGGCAGCGCCTACAAGCCGGAACTAGATGCGCTGCCTTTTCCCAACGATCCCAAGCTATTTCAGGCATGGTGCGAAGGTCGTACCGGCTATCCGCTGGTCGATGCAGCAATGCGTCAGATCAACGCCACCGGCTACATGCACAACCGCTTGCGCATGGTCGCGGCCAGCTTTCTGGTCAAGGATTTGCTCGTGGACTGGCGTTGGGGAGAACGCTATTTTGCGGACAAGCTGATCGATTTTGATCTTGCGGCGAACAACGGCGGCTGGCAATGGGCGGCCTCGACCGGTTGCGACGCCCAGCCATGGTTTCGCATTTTCAATCCGGTCACCCAATCCGAGAGGTTCGACCAGCAAGGCAAGTTCATTCGTAAATATGTGCCAGAGCTGGCTGCATGCAACGACAAGGAAATCCATGCGCCCTGGGTGATGTCGACTGCGCGGCAACGCGCATTGGGAGTGGAAATCGGCCGCGACTATCCGCAACCGGTCGTGGATCATGCGGCTCAGCGCGAGCGGGTGTTGGCAATGTACAAGAGTGCATCCAACCAAGTCGTAGCGGCTAAGCCAGAAAAAGACTGACACCAGCATTGCTCGACTCATGCAGCAATGACACACCCATCCATCAGCAGAGCCGACTGCCAGACAATTATTCTGACTCGAGTAGTTCGGCTATCGCTTGCAGCTCATCCGTCGGCTGAGTGAAATCCTCGTAATTGCGGCGTGCCCGCGCATACCAGTAGCGACTATTGCCTTCGTCGCCCTCAATCTTGTGAAGCACCGCATGTATCCAGCAGGCAACCGGATCGCCATATTCCTGCACTATCTGGTGCGAACGATCCCATTCGCCATCCTGCGCAGCCTTGACCGCAATCCTGAACTGCTCGTTCCCCGAAGTGTGCATAGGCCCTCCTCGATTACTCCTTGTGATATGAAACGACGCGCTCCACCTCATTCTTCGACCCCAATATCACCGGCACGCGCTGATGCAAGCCATTAGGTTCGAGATCAAGGATGCGCTCGCGCCCGGTGGAGCTGGCACCTCCCGCTTGCTCCACGATAAAGCTCATCGGGTTGGCTTCGTAAAGCAGGCGTAGCTTGCCGCCCTTATCCATCAGCTTGGTGTCCAGTGGGTACATGAACAAACCGCCGCGTATCAGGATGCGATGCACCTCGGCCACCATGGAGGCCACCCAGCGCATGTTGAAGTCGCGGCCTCTAGGACCCTCCTTGCCTTGCAGGCATTCCTCGACATAGCGCTGCACCGGGGCTTCCCAGTGGCGCTGGTTGGAGGTGTTGACCGCGAATTCGTGGGTGTCCTCGGGAATCGTCATGTTGGGATGCGTCAGGTAGAACTCGCCTACTTCGCGGTCCAGCGTGAAGCCGTTCACGCCATGGCCGGTGGTGAGCACGAACATGGTGGATGAGCCATACAGCGCGTAGCCAGCGCACACCTGTTGGGTGCCCGGTTGCAGGAAGTCTTGCACGGAGGGATCCGTGACGCCATCAGGCGCACGCAAAATGGAAAAAATGGTGCCCACAGAAATGTTGACGTTGACATTGGAGGAACCATCCAGCGGATCGAACAGGATCAGGTACTTGCCGCGCGGGTACTGCGAAGGTATTGCGTAGGGGCCATCCATTTCCTCGGAGGCCATGCCGGCCAAGTGACCAGCCCACTCCAGCGATCGGATAAAAAGATCGTTGGTAATGACATCCAGCTCTTTCTGCACTTCGCCCTGGATGTTCTCGGAATCCAGGCTGCCCATCGTACCGAGCAGGGCGCCCTTGTTGACCGCATTGGCGATTTTCTTGCAGGCGGTGACAACATCGTTCAGCAGCAAAGTGAATGCGCCCGTGGCGCCGCTAAACCTTCGCTGCTCTTCGATGATGAATTGGGTGAGGGTAAGTCCGCTCATGATTTAACTTTCAGAATAGATTGAAACGACGCTGGCCGACCGCCAAAAAGGATGTCACATATCTGCCACAGAATTCTAGCATGTGCCCAGGCTGTCTCCGAAAGCGCTGGACAATTCACGTGCCCATCCATTACAGTTCACGCTAACTGTAAAGCGGCATAAAGACCGCGTTCCGCATTAATAATTTCAGAGGTTACGCATGCGTATGAATGGCACCAAGAGTTTACTCGTCGGCGTCCTGTTGGCCGGCATGCTTGGCGGATGCGCCACGCAAGGCAACAAGGATCCGCTGGAGCCCATGAACCGGGGTATCTACAAATTCAACGATACGGTAGACAAGGCCGCCATCAAACCGGTTGCCGGCGCCTACAAGGCCGTCATCCCCAGCCCGGTCCGTACCGGCGTGAATAACTTCTTCACCAACCTGGGCACTGTGGTCACCATCGTCAACGACCTGCTCCAGTTTAAATTCGATAAGGCACTGACCGATACCGGTCGCTTTGCGATCAACTCTACCTTCGGTATTGCCGGCCTGATCGACGTCGCTTCGATGGACGGTATCGAGAAGCGCAATGAAGACTTCGGCCAGACCCTGGGTTACTGGGGCTGGAAAGACAGTGCCTACCTTGTTCTGCCTTTCCTCGGACCAAGCACCCTCCGTGACACCGGCGGCCTGGTATTTGACAGCGCACTGATCGACCCGCTCTATTACGTCGACGATATTCCTGCGCGTAATTCGGCGATCGCACTCAAGTTCGTTGACCGCCGTTCTCAATATCTGCCTGCCAGCGACCTGCTGGATGAGGCCGCCCTCGACCCTTACGCTTTCATGCGCGATGCCTATATGCAACGTCGCACCAACCAGATTCATGACGGCGATGCGCCGCATGAAGTATGGGATGACTCGGAATGGGATGACGAACCGGCGCCAGCCGTTGCCAGCACTGAAGCAAAGTAACCATCGGTTCCAACAAAAAAGCCCCGCAATGCGGGGCTTTTTTGTTTCAGTCAGCCATCACTCGCCGGCAATCGTCATCTGCTCTATCAGCACCGAACCGGTTTGTTTGGAACCTTGCACCAGCACATCGCTACCAACCGCGACGATTTGGCGGAACATGTCCTGCAGGTTGCCGGCGATGGTGATTTCCTCCACCGGATACTGGATTTGACCGTTCTCCACCCAGAATCCCGCCGCTCCGCGCGAATAATCCCCTGTCACCATGTTGATGCCGTGGCCCAAGAGCTCCGTCACCAGCAAACCCGTCCCCATCGTTTTCAGCATGGCGTCAAAATCCAGGTCACTGCTCTTCAGTATCAGGTTGTGATTGCCACCTGCATTACCAGTCGTCACCATGCCCAGCTTGCGCGCTGAATAGCTGGCGAGCATGTAGCCCTGCAAAACACCGTTCACCACAAGGTCACGCGCTTGCGTGATTACGCCCTCATTGTCGAAAGGTGCGCTCGCCAGGCCACGCAGCAGATGCGGTCGCTCGCTGATGGTGATC
This sequence comes from uncultured Methylobacillus sp., assembly GCA_946481235.1. The sequence continues at coordinate 3,853 of CAMLME010000180.1, forward strand.
TGAGGCGCGAATACCTGCTTGCCCAAACTATCCAGCAGGAAGGATGACTTGCGGTACAGGTTGCCACCAGAGATGGCTGAAACGAAATGCGATAGCAGGCCTGAAGCCACGCCAGCCTCGAACAGCACCGGCACTTGTGCGGTCTTGAGGCGCTGCGCGCCTAGCCGGCGCGCAGTACGCTCACCTGCCTTGCGGCCGACCGATTCGGCCGATTCGAGATCGCCGGCAGCCCTAGCCGAGGAATACCAATAGTCGCGCTGCATATTGTCGCCCTCTTCGGCAATGACCG
>CAMLME010000181.1 GCA_946481235.1 uncultured Methylobacillus sp.
TGCAACCAGGCGGCATAGTTCAGCCAGACGATCAACGCCCAGGTTTCCTTGGGGTCCCACGACCAGTAGCCGCCCCAGGCTTCCGCAGCCCACATGGCGCCAAGGATGGTTGCGATGGTGAAGAAGGCGAAACCGACCGCGATGGATTTGTACATCAGGTCGTCCAGCACTTCAAGCTTGGGGAGGCGGGTCGCCAGCACACCGCGCGCCGCCAGAACATAGGCTGCCCCCACCATTGCCGCCAGAGAGAAGGCCCCGTAACCGATGAAGTTGGCCGGCACGTGGATTTTCATCCAGTAGGACTGAAGCGCCGGAACCAGCGGCTGGATACCTTGCGCCTCGCGGTCGAAGGTATACCAGAGAATAAAGCCGACAGCCGCGCTCACGACCAGCAGCACGAACGCGCCCAGTTGGCGCGTATCGTAGAATTTTTCGTAGTACAGGTAGATAAGCGCCGTAATCAGGCAGAACAGCACGAATACTTCGTAAAGGTTGCTGATCGGGATATGGCCGACGTCCGGAGCGATCAGGTAAGACTCGTACCAGCGCACCATGAGGCCGACAAAGCCCATTAGTACGGCAGTCCAGGTCAAACCCGACGCCACCTTGCCGGCAAAGTCCGAACGGGACAGCAGCGCAAGCCAATAAGCAGCGGTCGCCATCACGAACAGTACGTTCATCCACATGATCGCGGACTGGCTGGAAAGTAGGTACTTGAGGAAAAACGCCTGATCCGTCCGAGCCAGATCGCCATGATACTGGCTGATGCCGAACAAGCTGACGGCGGCGATACCAACGATCAGCAATCGTATCGGCTTGAAATACCAGCCTAGCCAGCTAAAACCGGGCACCGCGGCAAACAAGAAGCTCTTTTCGTAGATATCCATGTAGTCGGCGTACTGACTGTAGGCAAAAAAAGCTCCGCACAGCAGCAATAGTGAAAACGCCCAGTCCACCCATGAAAGGCGTTTCAGGAAAGGCGCGGGTGCTTCATGACCAAGTATCGATTCCATTTTCATCCTTTGAACAACGCTTGCAATTGCTCGCTATGGCGGGCGTATTCGAATTCGAAATCGCGGTTCTTCCGGTTGGAAGACATCGCGAACAGCACGCTTTGCGACTCCGGTTTGACCAAGAGCCATATCCTTCGTTCTCGCAAGTAAATCATCGCGAAGATACCCAGCACCAGCAGCACCGATCCACCATACACCAGATTTTTACCCGGCGAGCGCGTCAACTGGAAGCCGCTGGCCTGTACCTGCTCGTATTGCATCATTTCCAGGTAAAACGGCGTGCCGTAAAAGAAAATGTCGCTCATCGAGTTCAGGGTTTCATGCACGAATTGCTGGGTGATTTCATCCGGCTGCGGTGCAGGCTGACCAGCACGTTCCCGGCTCAGGACCAGGCCTTCGTATGCCGCATTGGCGATGATCTTGAGATAGGTCATCGCCGCTTTTTCGCGTTCCTTTTCCGGCACAGACTCTTCGATCAGTTTGGCTACCTTTGTATATCCGCCCTCGGCAAAAGCCTTCAGCAGACGCACGGTGCTGCTCTCGAACTTGCTGCGCAATTCTTCGTTGGCATCCTGGCCCTGCAATGCCTTGGACGAGAGTCGCTTGGCGATTTCCGGTGCCAAGCTGAGGTCGAACATGACCGCACGGAGGCGCATGAAATCGCCGATTGAGTTTTCGCTATCGGCAGGAATCCTCAAGTAGCTAAATTCCTCACTCTGCGCCGCGCGGACCCCGGAGACGAAATATGGCCGCCCACCTATCGTCAGCGGCTGCATGTAGTTGATGTATTCGCGCGCCTGCCCTTGCGCATCGCGCACCTTGAATGTGACGCTAGGCCCGACATTGCGCGGTTTACCCTTGCCATCGGCACTGAGATTGAGAATATTGAACAAACGGAAATCGTCCAGTTCGACCGTCAGGGCATCCTGCCCGGAACCTTGCGTCAGGTTATCGAACACGCGACCCTGCATTTTCGCCGGCTCATGGTCATTGCCACGCAACGGCCAGACATTGAAATCCATGCGCGAACCGCCGTCCTGGAAATCCGATTGGTAAATCGCGATACCCTTGTAGATCAGCGGGTGATTGACACGGATGGTCGCCTTTAACGGCTCCTTGAGGTCCTTGTCCAGGATTTCCACATCGCTCTCGAAGGACTTGGGCTGCCCGGTCGCGTAATGCTCGATGCGAAAATCCTTGAGCGCGATCGCGAAAGGCAGCTCCTGCACCAGGTAACCATCGCGGATGCGCATGAACGCCACATCGCCGCGCGCACCTTCCGGCAAGGTCATATTGGCACGGAATGAAAGATTGCCAATCGACAGGCGGCTCTTTTCGGGCACTTCCGTCTCGGGAATATCGAGCGTCTCAACCACCTTGTAGCCAAGCAGCTCCTGCACCTTGAGCGGCACATTGCCGTCCATCAGTCCACCAATGCAAATCACGACGATGGCAGCATGCGTGAAGATGTAGCCGAGACGCTGGTAACTGCCCGCCTTGGCGGCAAGCAATGTGCTGCCGTCGGCCTGCGGCACACTGCGGAAACGGAAGCCGCGTGCCGTCAGGAAACCGCCGAGGCGTCGCACCACCTCATCGACCGGCGCGGTGAAGAAATATTCGTTCTTGTGATTGAAGTTGCGCAGCGATTTTTCGGTGGCATGCTCGCGGAAGGTACGCAGCTCATGCAGCATCGACGGCGTATTGCGATAGATGCAAAAGCTGGTGGACAGTACCAGGAAGACCAGGATCAGCAGGAACCACGCGGTGTGATAAACGTCGTACAGCCCCAGCATCTCGAACATGCCGAACCAGAACTGGCCGAATTGCACCACGTAATTCGGGTAAGGCTCGTTCTGCTTGAGGACGGTCCCGATGATCGAAGCAATGCCCAGCACCGTCAGCAAGCTGATGGCGAAACGCATCGAGCTGAACAGCTCATAAACTGCGCGGGACGTGGTGAGATTAGGGTTTTTCAATATTTTGAAATAACTTGGGGGCGGCAACCGCCACCCCCAGTTAACGCCTCAGCAATGAGTTTGGATTACTTCAGGCCTTGAATATAATCGGCCACCGCGGCGATATCGTTATCGGACAACTTGCCGGCAATCATGCGCATCATTTGCGCGGAATCGTTAGCACGCTCACCTGCACGGAAAGTCTTCAGCTGATTGACCGTATATTCCGCATGCTGTCCTGCCAGACGCGGGAAATGCACCGGAATACCGGAACCTGTCGGGCCGTGGCAGCTTGCGCATGCGGGCACGCCAGCACCAGGCAAACCGCCGCGATAGATCTTTTCGCCGAGGGAGCCGGGGCCATTCGTCTTGGCCGCACCGCCGTTCGCCTTCTGCGAACCGAAATAAGCGCCCAGGTTAGCCATGTCTTCATCGGTCAGATTCGCCACCATGCCGGACATGACCGCATTCTTGCGTTCGCCCGACTTGAAATTCTTGAGTTGCTTGGCGATATATTCCGGATGCTGTGCCGCCAGTTTGGGGTTCATGGTGATTACGCTATTGCCGTCTGCACCATGGCACGCAACGCAAACCGTCGTGGCAATCGTAGAACCCTTGGCAGCATCGCCAGCCGCATGGGCAGCGGATGCACCGACCAAACCCATCGCCAATGCAGCAAAAACTCGGAAACTCATTGAATACTCCTCGAATGACTCTGACTGTGACGGCCGTGGCCGGAATGTGCAGCATTTTATCCAAATTCAGGATATCGTGATAGCATTTTGCCGTTCCCCGAAAGACCCGATATGCCGCTGTTCCAGAACGCCGAATTCTTTATTTCCGCGCACCAGTTGCGCGACCTTCCGCCAGCGACCGGCATCGAAATCGCCTTCGCCGGCCGCTCCAACGCCGGCAAGTCGAGTGCGATCAACACCTTGGCCAACCACAACCGCCTGGCCTATGTCAGCAAACAACCCGGCCGGACGCAATTGATCAACTTCTTCAGCCTGGGCGGCGACCGCTATCTGGTCGACCTTCCCGGCTACGGCTATGCCAAGGTACCGGAGGCTATGCGCAAACATTGGCAGCTCGTTCTCGCCGCCTACCTCTCGCAGCGTTTCAGCCTGCACGGCCTGGT
>CAMLME010000182.1 GCA_946481235.1 uncultured Methylobacillus sp.
GCCATAAAAGCTTGATTGTCTAATGAATTACATGCAGAATTTAAACCAACTTCAAGAATTGCATTTCGCTCTTCATTGGCCGGGGTCAACATGAAAAAATACATTATAACGCCGCTCTTGCTTTGGTGCCTTGCTTCGGCGGCATGGGCGGACGTCATACAGCTCAGGGATAATCATCCGGATCGCTACGTCGTAGTCAAGGGCGATACCTTGTGGGATATTTCAGCGCGCTTCCTGAAAGATCCTTGGCTCTGGCCGCAAGTGTGGAAAATGAATCGCGAGCAGATCCGCAATCCGCATCTCATCTATCCCGGCGACGTCGTGGTACTCGACCTCAGCGGCGCAACTCCGCAATTGCGCCTGCTGCGTGAAACGGTCAAGCTGGAACCCGGCACACGCATTGAGCCGCTCGACAAGCAAGCCATTCCGACCATCGCCCCCAGCGTCATCGCCCCCTTCCTGAGTCAGCCGCTCATCATCTCCAAGGATGAGCTCGAGGGTACGCCCAAGATAGTCGGCGCAGAAGATGGCCGGCTGTTGCTGGCACCGGGCATGAAAGTCTACGCGGACAAGGTGACAGACGGCGACGGCATCGATTGGCAGATCTTCCGTGCCGGTAAACCACTGATCGACCCGGACAGCAAGGAAGAGCTGGGCGTGGAAACAATTTATTTGGGCGATGCGCGCACGGTCAAATACGGCGAGCCTGCCACCGTGGAAATCCGACGCATCAAGCAGGATGTCGCAATTGACGATCGGCTCATCACCCCTTCCGATGCCACGCTGGAAACCTTTGTCCCTCACGCCCCTGACGAGGAAATTCGCGGGCGCATAGTTTCCACCTACGAAGGCGCTTCTGACGTTGGCCGGAATTCTATCGTCGCCATCAATCGCGGCGCTGCGGACGGCCTTGAAGTAGGCCATGTCCTGGCGATCTATCGCGAAGGCGCGTCCCTGCCGCCGTCCAAAGACAAGGGCGACGAGGTTAAGAGCGAGGGCTACGTCAACCTGGAGCGCAACGATGACGGCAGCCTCAAACGCGACGAAGAAGGCCGAGTGCAGACTCGCGTTGGCACCCGGCGCACGGATGGCAAGCCCGACCCTGCGGAAATCAAGCTTCCCGACGAACGCGTCGGATTGCTGATGATCTTCCGCACCTTTGAACGCGTTTCATACGGCCTTGTAATGCAATCTGAACGCCAGATACATGCGCCAGATATCGTAGCCACGCCTTAACATTGGAAAACCCGGACAGCACAACGCCCGAAGAGGCGTCGCTGTGGATTGGCCTGAGCCTGATCGATGGATTGGGCAGCCAATCCTACCGCGCGCTTTTAAGCCATTTTGGCTCCCCCGAAAGCATTTATTCAGCGCCACGCGCCGAATTGCGCAAGATCGTGAAGGAGGAGGTCACTCAACAAATCGCTGATGGACCGAACCCGGATGATATCGCCAAGACACTGGCATGGCTGGAGCACACCGGCAATTACCTGATCACGCTAGGTGATGCTCAGTATCCGCGCGCGCTGCTTGAAATCCCCGACCCTCCACCGCTACTTTATTGCAAAGGTCGCCTGGAACTACTTAACCAGTCCTCCATTGCTATCGTAGGCAGCAGAAACTCCACACCTCAAGGTGAAAAAACCGCCGAGGCATTCGCGCAGGCATTGAGCGATAGCGGGTATTGCATAGTCAGCGGCATGGCGCTGGGAATCGACGGAGCAGCGCATCGAGGAGCCCTGAAAGGACCAGGCAGCACGATCGCCGCCGTCGGAACCGGCCTCGACATCGTCTACCCTGCCAGGCATCGTCAATTGGCACACGACATTGCCGAGAACGGCATCATCATTTCGGAGTTTCCGCTCGGAACACCTTCAATGGCGCAAAACTTTCCTCGCAGAAATCGTCTTATCAGCGGTTTGTCTCGCGGTTGCTTGGTCGTCGAAGCCAACCTGCAAAGCGGTTCGCTAATCACGGCAAGGCTGGCAGCAGAACAAGGCCGTGAAGTTTTTGCCATACCAGGCTCCATCCACTCTCCTGTCGCCAAAGGCTGCCACGAACTCATCAAGCAAGGGGCCAAGTTGGTCGACAGCATCCATGACATTCTGGAAGAGTTAGGTGGCGCGACCCTTCCGGAAACGGCCAAGGCCAATGAAACCGGGAATACCGAGGATCCCATGCTGGACAAAATGGGTTACAACCCGATTACCATGGATGAATTAATCGAGCGCAGCGGCTTGACGAGTGAATCCCTTTCCAGCATGCTGCTAGTGCTGGAACTGGAAGGCAAAGTCGCAACCCTTCCGGGAGGACGTTACCAGCGCCTCGCTTAATTTTTACCTGAATGAGGAGCCTGAATGTTTGAAGTCCTCGTCTACCTGTTCGAGAATTATTTCGAAGCCAACATCCATCCCGATCAACATACACTCGCAAAAGAATTATCCGCCGCCGGATTTGAAGATGCCGACATCAACGGCGCCTTCGACTGGTTCGATGCCCTTGAAGCCATGTCGCAGCAGGCAAATATCGCCAGCAGCGGGGTTCTGCGCATATACAGTGAGATCGAAACCAAGAAAATCAGCAGCGACAGCCTGGGTTTCCTGATGTTTCTGGAGCAGGCCGGCGTGCTGAACCCGGCGCAGCGCGAACTGGTCATCGACCGCGCCATGGCGCTGCCGGAGGCAATTTCGCTTGAAGAGACAAAGTGGATAGTGTTGATGGCGCTCTGGAATCAGGGCAAGGCCGGAGATTACCTTTTCGTCGAGGATGCCCTGTTTAGCGATACCCGTCCTACGCTACATTGAGGCCAATACGCTCGAATACAGCGCCCCTGCGCCCAACCGCAAAGCCAAGGTTACACGCGGCTTCTCAAAGAAAAACAGCGTGCTGCGGGTGCAACGCTGGACGCGGCAATTAGCTTTTCAACCTCAGCAAGGGCTACATACCCAAGCGCTGGCAGATGGTCGAGATCGTGCCCGCCTGGTTGAGGGTATAGAAATGCAGACCAGGCGCGCCGCCCTGCAAAAGACGATCGCATAACTCCGTAACTACATCCAGCCCGAAGGCGCGCAAGGATGGCAGATCATCGCCGTAATCCTGCAGACGCAGACGCAGCCAACGCGGAATTTCTGCGCCGCATACTGCAGAAAAACGCGACAATTGTGCAAAGTTGTAGATCGGCATAATGCCGGGAACGACAGGAACTGCGATACCCATGGCCTCGCACTCGTCCATGAACTGGAAATAGGCATCGGTGTTGTAGAAATACTGGGTAATCGCGGCATTTGCACCGGCATCTACTTTGCGCTTGAAGGAAGCAAGGTCGGCTTTTGCCGACGGCGCCTCAGGATGAAATTCCGGATAGGCCGCAACTTCTATCTCGAACCAGTCACCGGTTTCGTGCCGGATGAATTCCACCAACTCATTGGCATAATGGAAATCGCTGGCTGCCACTTCACCGGAGGGATGATCTCCACGCAACGCCACCAGATGGCGAATGCCATGCTCACGGTATTGCGTCAAAATAGTACGTATTTCGTCGCGAGTGGAAGAGATGCATGATAGATGCGGGGCCGCCTCTGTTCCATGCGCCTGGATTTCCAGCACAGTTTCCAATGTGCGATCACGCGTCGAGCCACCGGCGCCAAAGGTCACCGAGAAAAACTTGGGTTGCAGCTGTACAAGCTGTTCACGCGCGGCGTGCAGCTTGGCCATGCCCTCCGCCGTCTTGGGCGGGAAAAATTCGAAACTGATCACAGGCGTTTTATTCATTTTCAATTATTAGTCTTTGCCGCCCAGCACCAGCGTTGCCAGCACCCAAGAAATCACGCTATAGAGCAGCGCCCCAAGAATGCCGGACCAGAGGTTCGCAACCTGGAATCCTTGCAGGATTGTGCCCACAAAAAAGAACAGCAACCCGTTGATAACAAGAATGAACAAGCCGAGCGTCACTACCGTCACTGGCAGAGTAAGGAGCACCAGCACCGGCCGGATCAGCATATTGACCAGGCCGATAACCGCCGCAGCGATCAATGCCCCGGTGAACCCGGACACATGGATGGACGGCATCAGATAAGCGACAGCCAGCAGCGCCAGCGCATTGAGTA
>CAMLME010000183.1 GCA_946481235.1 uncultured Methylobacillus sp.
TTTTAATGGAAATCGCTAAACAAATCAAATGGATTCATCGATCCATCACGTAATTTCGATGGCATGCTAATATTCGGCCAAAACATCATCAGAAAAACGGCTATGGCACCTCCACCGATTATTGACGAGTCCACTCAGGATAGTCGCCGCGCAAAACTCCGGATTGGCGTGGCCGCAGCGCTCCTGATTACCGCCATCGGCATTCTTACCGTCCTTAACCAGCGCAGGGACGAGCAGGCTCCTGAGGAGCCGGAGACGGAAAAGACGGTCGAGCAGGCGAGCATTTCCAGCGAAGACATGGAGGCGCCCGCAGCTATTCCAGAAGACGCGACGCTGACGACAACTTCGCCATTGCCTGAGGAAACTGCAGTTGTAGCGCCTCCCCCGCCCCCTGTTCCGGGGAAATTGCCCGACATGGCACCCGTTACAGCTACAAAAACAACTGCCGCCCCAACACTGGAAGAAGAAAGCACCGGCGCCAGTCCATCCGCACTGTATGTCGCAAGTGCGGCAAAGGCATTGGGAAAAGCCGAGATGTCCGTGGCGACTGTTCGACCGCAACCTCAGGCACTGATACAGTCACCCCAACCTTTGCCATCAGCGCCGAAGTCGTTCGAAGTCCAGTTGGGAGTGTTCACGGATTTGGACAACGCCAAACAATTGCAAACGAAACTGGCCCAGCAAGGCATTCCATCGCACACGGAAACGCGCGTCCAGATCGGCCCCTTCAAATCGCGTATGGAAGCTGAACGGGCCAAGGTAAAACTGAAAGCGCTCGGAATATCTGCCGTCGTTCTCGGCAAATAACGCCTCAGTCAAAAGCCGTTATTCCGGCTTCAGCTTTAAAACGGACGTAAAACAAAGAAATCTTCTGCTCCTGCAACCTTGCCAGCAGCAAGGCAATGGCAGCCTCTTCTGCAAAAAACTCCACCGTCATCGGCAGATCGCCGGCAAGCTCGAAAAAATGCTCTTCATGAATGCGTCCGTGTCGGCCATAGCCTGCCACGGCCCGAAACGCGGATCCACCAGGAATACCCAGGCTACGCGCCTCTTCGAGCAGCCATTCATACAGCATCTTGCCGTCGTGCTTGGCTGTTTGCGGAACATAGAGCTTGAGAAAGTTTCCGGTCACGTCAGCTCCTGATGAAATTGACAGTGAGAATGCCGAGACCCGTCATGATGAGCGATCCCAGCAGATGCAGGGAAACGTGCGCCGCGACCCAACCGTATTGCTGGCGGGAAAGCAGCGTCACGGCCTCTGCGGAAAACGTCGAGAACGTTGTCATTCCACCAAGGAAACCGGTCACGATGAACAGCCTGGTCTCCATCGGCAGACTGGCGTAATGGGTAAACACCCCCATGGCGATACCCATCAAGTAGCCGCCGATCAGATTGGCGGCCAGCGTTCCCAGTGGCAAAGTCGGCACCAGCGGATTGAACAACAAGCCGAACCACCAGCGGAGCCAGGCGCCGGAAGCAGCGCCTATGCCTACCGCAATAAAACCGCTGGCATTCATGCGTCGATTTACAGCTCGTTACGCCATTCCTGGTCTTCGCAGTCGAAGAGACGGCTGGTCTCTTGCGGCCCCCAGGTGCCTGCAGGATAGGTGTGAATGAAATCGCGCTCCTGCTGCCAGTGCTTGAGGATAGGATCCACGACGCGCCACGCCCATTCGACTTCGTCGAAGCGGATAAACAAGGTCTTATCGCCTTCGATCACGTCCAGAATCAACGCCTCATAGGCTTCCAGAGGCATTTCGTCCGGCTTGCGGTAAGAGGCGTTCAACTGCACCGTGCGAGTTTCCATGCCGAGTCCAGGCGCCTTGACATGCAGCTCCATATGCATGGATTCGGTCGGCTGCAGCGAGAGCAGGATCCAGTTCGGCTCCAGTTCCTCGACTGGCGTGTCATGAAACAGATGTTGTGGGGGATGGCGCAGGCGAATCGCAATCGTCGACTGCGTCTTGGCCAGGCGCTTGCCGGTGCGCAAATAGAACGGGACGCCGCGCCAGCGCCAGTTGTCGATATAGAACTTGGCAGCCGCGAAGGTTTCGGTCGCCGTATTTTCCTCGACGCCCTGCTCTTCCTGATAGCCCTGCACCGGCTGACTCTTGGAAGTGCCGGCAGCATACTGGGCGCGGAATGCATAGGCATTGACTGCGTCCTTGGGAATCGCGCGCATCGATTTCAGTACCTTCACCTTCTCGTCGCGCACAGCATCGGCTTCGAGTGAAGGCGGCGGCTCCATCGCGACTACCGTCAGCAGCTGCATCAGGTGATTCTGCAGCATGTCGCGCAGAGCGCCAGACTTATCGTAGTAATCGGCACGGGTTCCGATACCGAGATCTTCCGCCACGGTAATCTGCACGTGGTTGATGAAGTTACGATTCCAGATCGGCTCGATCAGCGTATTGGCAAAACGGAACACCAGCAGGTTCTGCACGGTTTCCTTGCCGAGGTAGTGGTCGATGCGATAGATCTGCTCTTCGTCGAAATGCTTGTGCAGCGAGCGATTGAGCTGCTGTGCCGTTTCGAGGTCAGTGCCGAACGGCTTCTCGACGACGATGCGGTGCAGACCGCGCGGCTTGGAGAAGCCAAATTCATCAAGGTAATTGATGACGGTATTGAAATCCTTCGGAATGATCGAAAGATAAAATACGATATTGCTGCAAGCACCTTCGCGAGGCTTGGAAAGCTCTTCCTGCAGGTGCTTGTAGAACTCCGGCTCGCGCAGATCGCCCGACAGGTAGGAGAAACGCTTCGCAAAGCGTGCAGCAACTTCAGGATCTACGCGGTCGCCAAATTTGTCATGCAGCACCTTATCCAGGTGTTCCAGCCAGGATTCCTGCGAATACTCCTGGCGACCAAGCGCCAGTATGCTCATGTCGCCGGGAATACGGCCTGCAACTTCCAGGTTGTACAGCGAAGGCAGCAGCTTGATGGTGGCCAGGTTTCCGGTTGCGCCGAAAATGACAAAATGGCATGGCCCCGGAATGGTTTCTTGATTACTCATTTTAGGTTAGTCCCTTACTTTACTTTTATCGCATGACCGCCGAAGCCTTTACGCATCATGGCCAGCATCTTGTTTCCAAATTCATCCTTGCCCTGGCTGGCGAAACGCGTCATTAGCGCCACAGTAATCGCCGGTGCGGGCACTCCCTGCGCGATGGCTTCATTCACTGTCCATCGCCCCTCTCCGGAATCGGCAACAAACGGCTCGATTCCATTCAATTGCTGGTCTTGCGCCAGGAACTGCACGGTCAACTCCAGCAACCAGCTCCGAATCACGCTTCCGTCCTGCCACATGCCAGCGACGTTCGCGAGATCGAAACCGAATTCTGTTTTGCCTTTCAGAAGCGAAAAGCCTTCCGCATAAACCTGCATGATGCCGTACTCGATACCGTTGTGTATCATCTTCACAAAATGACCGGCACCGCTCGGACCGCAATGCAGCCAGCCCTTGTCGGGCGACGGCGCCAAGGCTTGCATCAACGGCTCCACGCGTTTAACGGCAGCAGTCTCGCCACCTACCATCAGCGCGTAACCATTTTGCAGCCCCCAGATGCCGCCCGCTGTCCCGACATCCAGATAATCGATGCCCAGCTTTCTCATCTCGGCCGCACGCGCTTGCGATTCCTGATAATTTGAATTGCCGCCTTCGATCACGACGTCGCCAGCCGCAAGCAGGCTCCGCAATTCCTCCAGAGTTTTTTCGGTAACCTCGCCGGCCGGCAGCATCAGCCAGACGGCACGCGGCGCAGGCATTTTTGCGACCATGTCGGCCAATGAAACGGCAACTTCAATACCGCATTCGTCAGCGATCTGCTGGGTGACGCTCTGACTCAGGTTGTAGCCCACGACTTCATGGCCGGCACGGCGCAAACGACGCGCCATATTGCCGCCCATCTTGCCCAAACCTATCATTGCTACTCGCAAGAAATTCTCCTTTTTCCGATTCGCAGGTGTTATCTTGCCCGCGACAGGTTGATCAATTATTCTAACAGGTTTGACCCCTTGACGATAACTGCCAAGGTC
>CAMLME010000184.1 GCA_946481235.1 uncultured Methylobacillus sp.
ACGCCGATTTCCAATCTGTGCGGGTCAGCGCACTCAAATTGCAATGAAGGGTAGTCATGAATAACATCGTCGTCGAACATCATCCCGAAGCTTCCCGCCTGGAAGCGCTGGGCGTTTCGAAGTGGCCGACCTGGTCGAAAGAAAACTCGGTATTCCAGTGGCATTTCCTTGAACAGGAAATCGCTTACATTCTGGAAGGCGAGTGCGTCATCACCCCCAACAACGGCGCTCCGGTGACGTTCGGCAAGGGCGATCTGGTCACGTTCCCCGCCGGGATGAAATGCACCTGGGAAGTAAAACAGCCGCTGCACAAGCATTACCAGCTGGACGGATCGAAGCTGGCGCAGATCGCCCGACGCGTACGCGCGCTTTTGCCGTTTTAAAAAGTCATCCGGCCTAGCGCCACACCAGCATCGCACTCCCCGAGGCCCCGAGGTTCGCAATGAACTTCAGGGACTTCGGTTCATTCGCAAAGCCCGTGAATCTATCCGGCGAAAAACGGCTCCATCCCTTTGCAACAAATCTGCTTCATCCTCTGTCAAAACCTGAGAACGCCATCGCTGTTTAAACGAAAGGGGTATGCGGGGAAATCGATCGATACGCTATGTTACCTGGCGCACAGATTGATGAAGCGAGCCCCGGTTATATGACTAGGTAAGACGCAGCGTACACAATAAGGAGACAAGACCATGCAAACGCATTATGTATTTGTCGATTATGAAAACACCCAGCCGGGCAATATCGGCCTGCTCAGTGAACGCCCACAGAACATCCAGATCAAGATCTACCTGGGTCGCCACCAGAACATGATTCCCTTATCCCTCGCACGTACCCTGCATGGACTGGGCGAGAGAGCCGAATATATCCAGCTGGATAGCAGCCGACGCAATGCCATTGATTTCAACATCGCCTTCCAGTTGGGTGAGCTCGCGATCCAGCATCCGGAATCCAGGTTTTCCATTCTTTCCAACGATCCCGGCTTCGATGCCATCGTCGAAAGCCTGAAAACCAAGGGCATCGCTTGCGCGCGCTATCCGGATATCGAAACCTTGCTGGAACGCACCAGCGAACCCTTGCCCCCCGGCCCGGGGAAGTCCGGTCAGGACAAGGTAGTGAGCATGGACAAGAAACCGCCACATGTACAGGCGGTACGCTAAGAGCCTAGCGAATAATCAGCTCGTCCTCCTTCAGATCCCCCTGCTCGGCCGCCAATAAGGCCTCGAGGTCTTGTCGTCCTTGTTCGACAACGCTCATCAAGGCCTCGCGGTCATGCCTGACCTTGCGCGTACGCTCGATCATTTCCTGATCGTGACGTTCGAACTGGCGAATGATTCTCGCCGCGCCGCTGGCGGATATCTTTAACGCCACCAGCGCCTGCCGCGCGGCCTCCAGCGCGGAATGATAGGTTTCACGTATCGGGTCGATATCCAATTCACGAAAATCGAAAGCATCCGTCCGGCTGCGCGCGCGGGCGACAATAGGTACCTCCGGCCAGCGCTCCTTCACCAGCCTGGCCGTTTCCAGTGCCGCATGTGGGTCATCCACGGCAATGACGAACAGGCGCGCCTTGGAGATTCCGGCCTGCTGCAGCAAATCCAGCCGCGAGGCATCGCCGTAATAGCAGCGCCAGCCGAAACTGCGCATTAGCTCGACCTGATTGGGGTCCTTGTCGATCAAGGTCGCCGGAATCCCATGGGCCAGCAACACTCGGCCCACGATCTGGCCGAAACGGCCGAACCCGGCCACGATCACCGGATTCTCTTCTTCAATCGCGTCCTCTTCGGGCGGCGCCAGCTTTAATCCCGCATAGCGGTCATACAGAACCAGCAAGAGCGGCGTGGTGAGCATGGAAACCGCAACGACGGCATTCAGTGCATTGTAGGTATCGCGATCCAGAGACCCTTGCGACAAGCCGATGCCGAAGATGACAAACGCGAACTCGCCCACCTGCGACAACCCGACCGCGAACAGCAACGCATCGCGCGATGCGAGGCGAAACAGGCGCCCCAGCCCATACAGGATAGCGCCCTTTAGCAGCACAAGCAGCAGGGCGAGGCCGAGGATCAATGCGGGCGATCTGGCGATAAGCGACATGTCCACCGACATGCCGACCGCGATGAAAAACAATCCCAGCAGCAAACCTTTGACCGGCTCGATATCGAGTCGCAATTCGTAGCGGTATTCGGAATCGGCCAGCAGCACGCCAGCTAGAAACGTCCCCAGCGCCATGGAAAGCCCGACGGCTTGCACGGCGATCGATACGCCGATCACCAGCAGTAGCGAAAAGGCGACGAAGATCTCGCGCATACCCGTCTCCGCGACGACACGCATAACAGGCCGCAGGACGGTACGGCTGGCCAGAATGATCGCGACGACCACCGCCAGCGCCTTGGCGACGGCCCACGGGTCGACAGCGCCCGCCCCGCCCGGAGCCAGCAAGGCAAGCAGCATGAACAAGGGAACGACCGACAGATCCTGAAAGAGCAGCACCGCAAACGAGGCTTGACCGCCGGGTGAGCGCAATAACTTTCTTTCCTCCAGCGAAGCCAATCCGATCGCCGTGGAGGACATCGCGATACCGATACCGACCACGAGCGCCACCGCCCACGGCAATCCGGCAAGCATCGCGATGCCCGCGACCAAGGCTATCGTACCGCCGACCTGCAATCCCCCCAGCCCGAACAAGCGCTTGCGCAGTTCCCACACCTTGTCCGGCTCCAACTCCAGCCCGACCAGGAAAAGCAGCAGCACCACGCCGAATTCGGCGAAATGCAGAACCTGCTCGGGATCGGCGATCAATTTGAACGCATATGGCCCGATCAGGATGCCCGCCAGCAGATATCCCAGCACGGAGCCGAGGCCGAGGCGTTTGAACAAGGGCACCGCAAGCACGGCGGCGGAGAGGTAAATCGCGGCTTCCACGAGGAAACTGGACGGGTTCATGGTCGCTCCAATCTTTGATTTGAAGCCATTCTGCCTCATTGACCGCTCGCAGCGGTAGCGATGTCGATTCCGGCATCCGGCAACCGTCGCCAATGCCCTGTAGAATGACCGGGTTAGTGCAGCGAATAAGGCAGTAAGCCCGGCACGCCGGGCCGATGAGCCGTCATTGACCTAGTGTGACTCTGCCGATATAGATTAGGCGCACTAACACCTTACTCTCGGCCCATGCGTAGACTTCTCGCCCAACCATCCCTTTCCAAGCGCCCATCCGCGCTGACGGAATCGCTCAACCTGCAGGACTATCCCGCCACGTTTCCCGTGGCCCGCGCGCTTCGGCGCCGCATCCATTTTCGGCTCGGCCCGACCAATTCCGGCAAAACGCACGATGCACTGATCGCATTGCAAAACGCCGATTCCGGTGTCTATTTGGCGCCGCTGCGTTTGCTGGCCATGGAAATTCGCGACCGCCTGATGGATGCCGGCACCCCGTGCAACCTCATAACCGGCGAAGAACGCGTGCTGGTTCCCGGAGCGCGGCACACCGCCAGCACCGTGGAGATGATGCATCCCACGCGGGAAGTCGCGGTAGCTGTGATCGATGAAATCCAGATGCTGCAAGATGAATCGCGCGGCTATGCCTGGACGGCAGCGCTCGTCGGAGTGCCCGCGAAAGACGTCTACGTGTGCGGCTCAGAAGCCGTCACCGGGCCATGCGTCCGTGCCGTCGAAGCAATGGGCGAAACCTACGACATCGTACGCATGCAACGCCTGACGCCGCTCATCCTGGAAACCGAGGCCTTGAGCGGCGACCGCTACAGCCGCTGGAAATTGAAGAAACATTTGCAAAAAGGCGATGCGGTCATCGCCTTCACGCGCAAGGACGTACTCACCCTGAGCGCGCGCTTCCGCCAGTGGGGATTCGGCGTGGCGAGCATTTACGGCGCGCTGTCACCCGAAGTACGCCGCACGGAGGCGCGGCGCTTCAGCAGCGGCGAAGCGGATATCCTGGTCGCGACCGACGCCGTCGGCATGGGACTCAACCTGCCGATCCGGCGCGTGGT
>CAMLME010000185.1 GCA_946481235.1 uncultured Methylobacillus sp.
ATCAATAATCGGCACACCCAGTGCAGCGAAAAGCCGTGCTGCTTCACTCTTGCCGCTGCCGATTCCTCCGGTCAGGCCGACGATCATCATGCGGGCAGGTAGAAATTAGCCAATTGCGGGCCAAAGAATAGTGCAATGATGCCGCCTAATGCCAGGTAAGGCCCGAAAGGAATGGGCACATTGCGGCCATGCTTGGCGAGCACGATGAGGCCGATGCCGATGATGGAGCCGACCAGCGAGGACAGCAGGATCACCGCCGGAAGCATTTGCCAGCCGAACCATGCGCCGATCGCTGCCAAAAGCTTGAAGTCGCCATACCCCATGCCTTCCTTGCCGGTAACCAGCTTGAAAACCCAGTAGACCGACCAGAGCGCGAGATAGCCTGCGATTGCGCCGATGACGGCCGATTGCAGGTCGGTAAAGAGTCCGTTGATGTTGAGTATCAGGCCCAGCCACATCAGCGGCAAGGTGAGGTCGTCCGGCAGCAGGTGGGTGTCGAAATCGATAAAGGTCAACGCAACCAGGGCGAAGGCGAGCAGCATCGCGGCAAATGCCGTGGCGCCGAATCCGAAGCGCCAGGCAATGATGCCGGCCAGCGTGCCGGCGAAAATTTCGACGAGCGGGTAGCGCGGGCTGATTGGTGTTTTGCAACCAGCGCATTTTCCGCGCAACGCAAGATAGCTGACTACGGGAATATTTTCCCAAGCGCTGATGCGATGACCGCAGGCGGGACAGGCCGAGCGGGGGGCTACGAGATTGTACCTGGGACTCTCGGGCGCTTCCTCGCCGCGCAGTTCCGCGCAATTGCGGAGCCATTCCTGCTCCATCATCTTGGGAAGGCGATGGATCACGACGTTGAGAAAACTGCCCACCAGTAAACCGAACAGCGTGGCGGCCGTTATAAAGAGTATGGGTTGGCGTTGCAGCAGTTCGATGATTTCAGGCATGTAGGCATGCTCTATGCGGCGTTTTGGAGGGGGCATCTTCGCACCCTTGCCTGGCCTTGGCAAGGCAGGGAGCGGCTTGAAAAACTAAAATTCGGCGCCATCTGGCCGATAACAGGGTAAGTAGTTTGAAGTGAGGTAACAGAGCATGCGCGAACAGTCCGTAAAAACCACATTCGATTATGGCATCGTCTGCCATGCCGAGGTCGACCTGCCTTTGTGGCTGAAGGAGTTGACGGGGAAGACCGGCTGGACATTGATGGACGAGGATGAGGATGAGCAGTACGACGCCTTCTCGTTCCGGCATGGTTCGGAAAAGGCGGAAGTTGTCCTGTACCGCACCGGTTATGCTACTGTCGATGTCGATGGGGAAACGCTCTATGACGGGCAGCTGACGTTCTCGCCCGGCTTTGCACGGCTCCAGTACTACAACGCCGAGAGCGGCGAGCGCGTACTGCTCAATTGATATAGGTAGCAGAGCCTTCGAACATCAGGCATTCACGACCAGGATGTCGTTCCAGCAGGTCGTGTAGCTCGGGCTCCTGTAGGCCGACCGCATCTTCCAGGCGTGGGTATGACCTTCCGCCGCTGAGCGGATCGTGGCGCGACCCATGCGGCGGTTGATGGTGTCTATCGTTGCCATCAGTCGCTCCCGCCGCTCATCCCGCTCCGCAAACAATTCTCCCTGTACCAGGGGCCGTGGCGTGAGTTCGCTCAGGACCACGCCCGCCTTCTGATAGCTGTAGCCCGGCCGGTAGATTTGCTCCAACCCATACAGTCCGGCCTGCACCAGGCGCAACGTGTCATCCGTGGCCTGTTGCAGAGGCAGGGTGATGCCGGGGCTGTAGTCCTTGTTGTCCCGATTGTGTGGGCTGGTGCGTATATACACATGGAGCGTGTTGGCGAGCGAGGCCTGCCGCCGCAGTTTTTCCGCCGCGCGCGTGATGTATTGCGTCACGGCTTCCCCCAATTCGCGCTTGTCCGTTACGTAATAGCCGAACGAGCGCGAAGTCAGGATTTGCTGGCGAGGAGCCGAGGTATCCTCAAAGGCCAGACACGCGATGCCGTTCAGCTCGCGCACGGTTTTTTCCATCGTTACGCTGAAGCGTTTGCGCAGCATGGCGGCATCAGCGTCACGCAAATCGAGGACGCTATGGATATCGAGCTGTTCCAGCTTCACCGCCAAACGTTTCCCGACACCCCATACGCAAGAAACCGGCATGCGCGCGAAATGCGCATCGCGCTCGTTTTCCGGCATCGCGCCGAGGTCGCACACGCCGCCCCGTTCGGGGGCCCCTTTGGCAATATGATTGGCCAGCTTTGCCAATGTCTTGGTCGCGCCGATGCCTACGCACGTAGGCAAGCCGGTCCATTGGCGGATGGTATGCCGTATTCGTTGCGCGTGCGCCAGCAGAGCGGGGCCGCGCATGCCTTTCAGGTCTAGAAAGCACTCGTCGATGGAGTAAATTTCCTGGTTGCGCCCGAAGTCAGCCAGTAGCGACATGACCCGGTTGCTCATGTCGGCATACAGGGCATAGTTGGAAGAGTAAGCGATGACCTGATGCTGCTCGGCAATATCGCGCAGCTTGAACCAGGGCTCTGCCATGCCTATGCCCAGTGCTTTCGCTTCCTGGCTGCGCGAGATCACGCAACCATCGTTATTGGAGAGCACGACCACGGGTTTGCCCTCCAGCTTCGGGTTGAATACCCGTTCGCAGCTGACGTAGAAATTGTTGACGTCTACCAGAGCAATCGCTCGGGCAGTCATTTGAACTTGCGCATTGAGCCGGTGACGACGCCCCAAATCTCGAAGGATTGCTCCTGGCCTACCTCGATAACCGGATAGAGCTTGTTGGCCGGGAGCAGGCGCGCGCCGTCCTTGCTCTTTCCAAGTGTTTTGACAGTGAATTCCCCGTCCAGCATGGCAAGCACGATGTCACCTACCTGCGGTACGCGCGTCCGGTCTATTACCAGAACATCGTCCTCAAAAATGCCGGCATCCACCATCGAGTCGCCTTTGACACGCACGAAGAAGGTCGCGGTTTCGTTGTCGATCAGGTATTCGCTCGGATTCATGCGTTTTTCAACGTGGTCGTCCGCGGGCGAAGGAAAGCCGGCGGCGACCTTGGTGGTATAGAGCGGCAACGACACCGAAGTCGTGTCAACGGCAAGCTCCACGAGTTCGACCACGTTGTCCTGGGCGGTCTGCTGGCGCTTCTTCAGTTGCGCAGCAAGAAAGTCCCGCACGGATTCGGTCTGGCTGACGGGCACCCGCAACAGGGTGGTAGGCTCACCCGCCTTACGTCCTGCGCCGGGTCGTGGCCCGCCGCGTTTGATGCTGTTGTTTTCCATGGCGACCCATTTGATTTCTGTTACTAAAATCAAATTTACGCGGTTTTGGAGGTGGCTGCAAGCGGAAAAACCGGCTGCAAAGCGCATGGAATCGCGTTTTTTAACATTTTACGGATTGCCAAGCGGCGAAACAGGCGATACAGTTCGGAGCCTGTGGGTTAAGTCCTGCAGTGAGCAACTCAACATTAACACGGAGAACCGCATGAACAAGACTGAACTTATCGATGCCATCGCCGCAGAAGCCAACATCAGCAAGGCAGACGCTGGCAAGGCCGTCAACGCTTTCACCAATGCCGTTACCAACGCTCTGAAGAAGGGTGACAGCGTTGCTCTGATCGGTTTCGGCACCTTCAAGGTGAACCAGCGCGCAGCCCGTACCGGCCGCAACCCGCAAACTGGCAAGGAAATCAAGATCGCTGCCCGCAAGTCCCCGGCCTTTACCGCCGGCAAGGCACTGAAGGATGCAGTGAACTAATCGACGCAAGGGCCTTATGGCTCTTTTTCTTCGTCCCATGGAGAGCGGACGAAGAATGCGTTGATCAGGCCGGATTGTGGATCCGGCCTTTTTATTTTCTGCTAATGCGGTTTTTGCGCCGCGATGCGGCTTCAGGGGCCAGCGACGACGACGAATGAGGGAATATCAGGAATTCTGGTCGGGGTGAGAGGATTCGAACCTCCGGCCTCTACGTCCCGAACGTAG
>CAMLME010000186.1 GCA_946481235.1 uncultured Methylobacillus sp.
TAGACGAATTCGTCGGCAACACGCCGCTGGTGCGGCTGCAACGCATACCCGGCAACACCAGCAACATTATTCTCGTCAAGCTTGAAGGTAACAATCCCGCCGGCTCGGTGAAAGACCGGCCGGCGCTGTCGATGATCGCTCACGCCGAAGCGCGCGGCGACATCAAGCCCGGCGACACGCTGATCGAGGCAACCAGCGGCAACACCGGCATCGCGCTGGCGATGGCTGCCGCGATCAAGGGCTACAAGATGGTGTTGGTGATGCCGGACAACCAGAGCCTGGAGCGCCGCCAGACGATGAAAGCCTTCGGCGCGGAACTGGTGCTGACGCCCAAGGCCGGCAGCATGGAACTGGCGCGCGACACCGCCGATAAAATGTAGGCCGAGGGGCGAGGTGTGATCCTCAACCAGTTCGCCAATCAGGATAATCCGCTCGCCCATTACGAAGGCACCGGCCCGGAAATCTGGCGCGACACGGAAGGAAAAATCACGCATTTCGTCTCCAGCATGGGCACCACCGGCACCATCATGGGCACCTCGCGCTACCTCAAGGAAGTGAACCCCACGATCCAGATCGTCGGCGTGCAGCCCAGGGACGGCGCGCAGATTCCCGGCATCCGCAAGTGGCCCCAGGAATACCTGCCCGAAATCTGCGACTTTTCGCGCATCGACCGCATGATCGAAGTCGGCCAGCCGGACGCGGAAGAGATGACGCGCCGCCTGGCGCGCGAGGAAGGCATCTTCGCCGGCATTTCTTCCGGTGGGGCGCTGGTTGCTGCGCTGCAGTTGTCGCAAGAGGTCGAGAACGCGGTCATCGTTTCCATTGTTTGTGACCGGGGGGATCGGTATCTTTCTACGGGGGTTTTCCCCGAATGAGCAGGAGCCGCATTCTGCGGCTTTGTTTGTTTTGCCTCTCATGGCTGGCGCTTCCTGCGCCGGCCGTCGACCGCATCGAAATCCACGCCGACCAAGTCAGCCACCCCGCCGCGCAGCTGGAAAACTTCTCCGGCACGCTGGACATGGACGGCCGCTGGCGCGGCAAGGCGACGCTGAAGCAAGGCGACGCGGCGCAACTGGGACGCGAATATCCGCTGCCGGTGACGGTCAGCAAAGGAACCGTACGCGGCACGGCGGAATTCTCCGGCGAGCAGCGCGAGCTGCGCCAACTCAAGGGCGATCTTTACCTGAAGGATGCCGCGTTCAGCGACGAAGCCGGGTTGCATGCGGGCGAAAGGGTCGATTTGCATCTCGATGCGACGGTCGTGCGCGACGGCAGCCGCTGGCGCTGGTCGGGCCGGCTGGATGGCACCAACGGCGAAGTGTTCTGGCAGCCGCTTTATCTAGCCAAGCTCGATTCAGGTTTCGCAGGGCAGGGCTGGTTGTCGGATAACGTGATTACGGTTGAACAGGGAAGATTCAGCATGGGCGGCGTGGGTGCTGCGTCTGTGACTGGCAGCATTCGCCGACCTGACAACAAGATCGAAGCGCTCGACGTCAGCGCCGAAAACCTCGATATGAGCGGCGCCTATAGCGGTGTCCTCAAACCTTTCCTTGAAAAAACCGTACTCGGAAATCTCGAAATGGCAGGGCGTGCCGACATTCGCATGGGGATGCGCGAGGGCGAGCTGAAATCCTTCGACGTGGCCCTGCGCGATTTCGACGTGGAAGACATGAACGGCAAGTTCGCGTTTTACAAGGTCAACGCGCGCGTTCCCTGGGCGTTGAATGATGTGACGCAATCAAGATTGCAGTACGGCGGCGGACACCTGCTGAAAATGACGCTCGGACAGACCGATCTTGCGGCGACGCTGAACGGTTATTCCCTGACGACGCCGGTGCTGCGATTGCCTATCCTGGACGGCACGCTGACGTTGACCGACGTTTCCGCGGCTTTTCTGCAGAAACAATGGCACTGGCACCTGGGCGCGAGCCTGACACCCATCTCCATGACCGATTTCAGTCACGCCGTGGGCTGGCCGGCCATGGACGGCAAGCTGGCGGCGGGCATCCCGATGGTGACCTATACGAACGGCATGATGACGATGGATGGTGCGATGGGACTGGATATCTTCGACGGCTCGATCACGGTGGAAAATCTGGCGCTGCAGAACCCGCTCGGGCTTGCACCGCGATTCCAGGCGGATATCCATATGCGCAATCTCGACCTCGGCCTGCTGACAAGCACGTTCTCCTTCGGTGCCATGACCGGCCGGCTGGACGGCGACGTGAACAAGATCGTGCTGTCGCGCTGGAAGCCTGTCGAGTTCGATGCGTCTTTCCGCAATAGTCCGGGTAATTACCCGAAGAAAATTTCACAGCGCGCGGTGGAAAATATCTCGGCGCTCGGAGGCGCCGGGGCTGCCGCGGCGATCCAGCGGAGCTTCCTGCGCTTCTTCAAGGAGTTCAACTATTCGAAGATCGGCCTCTCCTGCAGGTTGCGCAAGGGCGTGTGCCAGATGGACGGCGTCGAGCCGGCCAAGGACGGCTACGTGATCGTAAAAGGCAGTGGCGTGCCGGCGATTACCGTGCTGGGTTACAATCGCAATGTCGGTTGGGACGAGCTGTTGTCGCGCATCCAGCGCGTTACCCAGGGCAATGCAAAACCGGTCATACAATAAAGGACTCCATCATGAAACACTGGATTTGGCTGCTGCCGGCAGCATTGATACTCCCGGCCTGTGTCACCATCAACATCTACTTCCCGGCCGCCGCCGCGGAAAAAGCGGCGGACAAGATCATCGACGAAGTGTGGCAGCTCAAGCAGGAACAACAAAACCAGCAGAAGCCTGCCGATGCGCCGGCGGAAAAATAAGGAGTTCATGATGAAAAACCGACTGATTGCGATCACATTGATGTTGGCCGCAGTGCTGGCCATGCCTTCGGCGATCGCTGCCGCAGACCTTGAAATCAACACGCCGGCCATCGCCGCGATCCAGGGCAGCATGCAGGCTCGTCACGGGCAACTGGCGCCGCATTACGCCAGCGGAGCGGTCGGCCTGACGCGCGACGGTCTGGTGGCGGTGCGCGATGCCAACGCCGTGCCTCTCAAGGACAGGCAGGGCGTCAATTCGCTGGTTGCGGCGGAGAACAAGGACCGCAACGCGCTCTACAAGGAAATCGCCAACGCCAACGGCCATCCCGAATGGGAATCCGAGGTTCGCAATACTTTCGCCCAGCGCTGGGTGCAGAAGGCGCAGGGTGGCTGGTGGTACCAGGATGCCGGCGGCAGCTGGGCGAAGAAATAAATCAATCTTTCACCACGGAGGACACAGAGCACGCAGAGAAAAACCGGAGTATTTAACTCCGTGATCTCTGTGTGCTCCGTGGCTAGGCTTTTCATCCCATGACACCGACCCTTGTTTTCGACATCGAAACCGTCCCCGATACCGCCGGCCTCGCGAAGTTAATGGATTTGCCCGCCGATACGCCGGCGGGGGACGTGGCGAAGATCGCCTTCCATCAGCGTCGCCAGAATGGACAATCCGAGTTCCTGCCACTCCACGTGCAGCGCGTGGTGGCAATTTCCTGCGTGCTGCGCGAGGGCGACAACTTCAAGGTGTGGTCGCTGGGCGCGCCGGAGGAGGAAGAGGGTTCGCTGATTCAGCGTTTCTACGACGGCATCGAGAAATACAAGCCCAACCTGGTCTCCTGGAACGGCGGCGGTTTCGACCTGCCGGTGCTGCATTATCGCGGCATGATCCACAACGTGGTCGCGCCTTGCTACTGGGACATGGGCGAGGATGACCGCGACTTCAAATGGAACAACTACATCAGCCGCTATCACATGCGCCATACGGATTTGATGGACCTGCTCGCGCTGTACCAGGGGCGCGGCAATGCGCCCCTGGATCAGCTGGCGCAGCTCTGCGGCTTTCCCGGCAAGTTGGGCATGGACGGTTCCAAGGTGTGGGATGCGTATCAGGCGGGTGAGATCGAAGC
>CAMLME010000187.1 GCA_946481235.1 uncultured Methylobacillus sp.
ATGCGTTTCTTCGGCATGGGCAAGCAGGCCGACGAGCTGGTGCTGCGCATGAACCGCGCCGCCGAAGCCGCCGTGCCGGAAGCCAAGGTGCTGCTGGTCGATGCCGTGAAGAAGATGAGCGTGCAGGACGCCAAGGACATCCTCACCGGCGGTGACGATGCCGCGACGCAGTATTTCAAGAGGATGACAGCGACTCCGCTGACGGCCAAGTTCCTGCCCAAGGTCAAGGAAGCCACGCAGGATGTGCAGCTTGCCCAGCAGTACAACAAGTTTGCCGAAACCGGCATGCAGTACGGGCTGGTGAAGAAGGACCAGGCCAACCTGGAGCAGTACGTTACGCAGAAAACGCTGGACGGGCTCTACCTGATGATGGCCGAAGAAGAAAAGAAAATCCGCAAGGACCCGCTAGGCGCCTCCACCAGCCTGATCCGCAAGGTGTTCGGCGCCATCGAGTACTAAACCAATTAATTTACATACCAGTCGATGCTGACGATGTGATTGATATTCACCAGCATGCGGCCCTTCTTGTCCGGGTTATTGGATAACCCGACCTTGATGAAATTATCGGCAACGGATTCAACGTCGCCCGACATGCGAAACGATTCGCCGTTGGTCAGGCGTATCGTTGCTTCCGAGCCTGAGATTTCCTTGTTTAGTTCACTTGCGAGGTCGGCCATGTGTAGCTCCTGTGAGAAGGGTGGCAGGAATGCCAGAATGAAAACCATGGTAACCGAAAAGGTGCACCGACCTTGATTTGATTGGGCGCGGATAGAAAAGTGCGGGAGAAAAGTCGGACTACTTCCTGCATGTCTTTGTTGGTTAGACGGAGAGCTCGCCCGTCATCGATCCGAGTATTTCTTTCTGGATGCCGGACTTGTCTGCAACCAGCCGTAACTCTTCCCTGATTTGCAGCCATTGACCGCTTGCCGTCAGGAATCGATATTCATGGTTGAGCAACCCGTTGGAAGTCATGTTCTGCAGATGGTCGAGGACTTTCGGCTGATCTTCGGGATGGATGTGTTCCAGCCAGAACCGGCTTGACTCCATAAAGCTGTCACGTTCAAAGCCCAGCAATTGCCGGATATTTCTGCTGATGAAAGTCGCGGCATACTCCGGCATCGGGGTGCGGGCAAAGAAAACCACCGGGATTGCATTGACGATCTCGCCTATCCGTGACTTTTCCTGTTCCAGTTCCAGTGCTTCCAGCCGATGCTCTTCCTCTAAACATTCCTGATTGCCGGCGGAAGTGTTCTGGGCTGCGTGGATTTCCTGCTCGACCATGTGCAGCAGTTCGTAATTCTTGAGATTGAACGCCTTGGCGAGATCGCCGATGGTTTTGAGGCTGGGCTGCTTGATCCCGCGTTCCAGCATCGAGATGAATGTTCGCTCCAAATCAGAGTGAGAGGCCAGGTGTTCTTGTGTCCAGCCCTGTTGCAGGCGCAGTTTTCTGATGACGGCGCCAAAAAAGGATCTATGCATGGTTTCCTGCAATCTTGCAATTATTAGCTAAAGATTACTGCGCATATATGCGCAAGGTGTTCTTGCCTGCTTTTTTCGCTTCGTACAATGCCACGTCAGCTATAGTCAGCAATGCTTTCGGGTTTTGCTCCATCGAAGAAAAGGCAATGCCGACGCTGGCCGTGACGGCGACTTCTTTTCCATCCAGTGCAATCGGGCGGGATATTTCCTGTATCAACTTTCGGGCAATACTGGTGGCGATATCTTCCGAGTCAATATCTTCCAGTACCACCACGAATTCGTCACCACCCAGCCTGGCAACCGTATCTTCATTGCGCGTGTGGGCTGCCAACCTGTCTGCGACGATTTCCAGGACCTGGTCGCCCGAATGATGGCCGAGATGGTCGTTAATGAGTTTGAATCCATCTAGGTCGATCATCAAGATCGCTACCAGGCCTCCGCTACGGACGGCACGCGTCAGGGAATGCGACAAGCGCGCATTGAACAACAGCCGGTTGGGTAGCTTAGTCAGCGGATCATGATGGGCCAGGTATTCGAATTCGTCATGCACTTTTTTCGACGAAGTGATGTCGGCAAAAACGGCGATGAAATTTTTCGGTTCACCGGCGGTATCCCGGATGACGCTGATGGTCAGCCATTCGGCATAGGCTTTGCCGCTTTTATGGCGATTCCAGATTTCTCCCTGCCAGTAGCCGGTTGAAGAAAGCGCCTCCCACATCCGCTTGTAAAAAGCCCGATCCTGCCGGCCCGAACCGAGTACGCGGGGGTTTTTGCCGCGCACTTCATCCTCTTCATAGCCGGTAATGCGGGTAAACGCAGGGTTCACCGACAGGATGTTGGCCTCACCATCGGCAATGATGACGCCTTCTATCGTATTCTCGAAAATCGAGGCGGCCTGTTTAAGCTTGCGTTCGGAATGGTTCTTTTCGGTGACATCCTGGATGGCCTGGACGAGTCCCAGAATGTTGCCGTCCACGTCCTGTATCGGGGCAATGCGGACGTGGAGTTCGAACGTATTGTCTTCCGTGTGGTGCGCCAGATCGTATTCATAGCAGGCACCGCGCCGTGCCGCATCGAATGCCGGTACCAGGTCGTTGGTGTGCATGCCGGAAGAGCGGAATAATGCATCCAGCGCCATGCCGGGGGCTTCCGCCGGCATCAGGCCAAACAATCCGGCAGCAGCGGGGTTCATGTAATGCACTTTGCCGACGGGGTCGGCAACAACCAGGCCCACACCCAGCGATTCATGCAGCACGGCGGAAAGCACATGTTTTTCATCCAGCTCGTGACGAATACGGTTGATATCGTCCTCTTGACGCTGGATGATGGAAGTCAGCACGCTGACATACCTGCTCTCGATTTTCTTGACCACGTCATGCTCGGTCAGCACGCCCAGGAAGAGTCCGTCATCATCAACCACCACCAGCGTGCGTATAGATTGTTCCCGCATCAGCTCGATGGCGAAATAGATGGATCTTCCCGGCGTGACGGAGGTGACGGGCGACGTCATTACCTGGTGCAGCAGCGTATTGCCCTTGGCGTCTCCGCGTCCGAGGCGAACCAGATCGCGTTCCGTCAATATGCCGATAGCTTTTCCGGCGTGTACCACCACGACCGCCGGCAACTTGAATTGCACCATCAGGCCAATCGCATCGTTCAAGCTTGCCTCCTGTGCGAGAGCCACCTGGGAATAGCTCATCACATTCTCGACTTTTTCCTGCCCGGAAAGTACGTCTACCCCCAGAGTCCTCATGAAGTCGGTATCGGTAGCAATGCCGTAAAGGCTGCCTTCGTCGTCCACTACAATGAGGTGACGAATATTCTTGCGGGCGCACAGATGGTAGGCCTCGAAAAAATCGAGATGCGTCGGCGCAACGATGGGAGGACCGCTCATCGCTTCTCGCACGCGCATATCACTGGGGTTGAGGCCCAAGGGGATAATGCGTAGCGCATCGCGCTCTGTAAAAATGCCGACGGGTTGCTTGTCCTCGACCACGATTACCGAGCTGATGTTCCTTCCAGCCATCAGTTCCATCGCATCCGCCAGCGATGCTTCCTGGGAGATGCAAACCGGATCGACCGAGCAGATTTCTTTTAATGTTATCGATGAGGACATGGGGTCACAGCACAGTATCGTTGGTAGATTAATTGGCCGTCTGCGAAGCCGCCCCATCGTAGGGACAATCCCCAGTCTTTTCCATAGACCATGGTATACAAAGGAGCGGAGTTGCCCTGTGGCTCGCGGCCTAGTGCAGACCATGCAGCGCCTTCTGATAACAAAGCCGATATCTTTTTAATGGGGTTAAGCTTTTTCAATCAAATAAATCGTTTGTCACACTATAATTAAAAACAAACGTCAAAATGATTCGTTCAAGGCAATGCCACCAGAAAACTCCGATATTTCCCAGTATCAATTCCGCGATCTCGTGGATATGCCGGCCTTCGCTCGCATGCTGG
>CAMLME010000188.1 GCA_946481235.1 uncultured Methylobacillus sp.
ATCAGCAGCGAAGATTGGCCGAGGATGCGGTCCCGCCAGCGGAGCGCGAGTCCCAGGCAGCCGGTGGCAAGTAAGCCCCAGGCCAGCGAAGTGGAAAGACGATCGTCGAGCAGGTGTACCGCTGCTGCCATTGCACAAATATGGCCGGCGTAAAGCAGCGGTATGTAGAGATTCTGCAGCGTGTGCCGCTGCTGCACGAACCAGTAGGCGGCGTAGCACTCCAGCGCATACAGGATGGGCAGCGCGTCACCGCCCGGAACTCCTGTGGTGGAGGTGTCCGTAACGATGCGCAGGTAATTGACCGTGCCGATGATGCCCACGCCCAGCCATACGGGCCAGCCCAGGCTCTGTGTACGCGTGGTGCTGAACCACGCGACCGCCGGCACCAGCAGGAAAGCAACCCAGGGGGCCCATTCGTCCGGCACCGATTCCAGGTAGCCGGCATGGAACAGCACCAGTGCAACATAAGCGGAAAGCAGGAAATGTCCGCCGGGCAGGGGCTTGCGTAGCAAGTGTTGGCTGACGAAATACAGCAGGGCAACCACGCCGGCCGTAGCGAGTGCAATCCAGGGCGCAAAGGTCGGCAGGTGTGCCGCAAGCAGCGCATATTGAAGGAAATAGAAAATCAACAGTGCAGGCAGATGCGCGGCCGCGACTTCTTTCGTCATCGGTTCATCGCGGCGGATCGAGAAGATGGCGGCCGCCATTGCGAAAACCGCGAACTGCACCGTCTGAAAGACCAGCGCGGCTACCCATTCCTCATGCATGGCGTCGCGTTGTATCACGTCGAAACCGATCAGCGCGAAGTAAAGCGCCAGCAGGTACACCAGGCGCCGGCCGGTCCAGATGGCGTAAATGCTGAAAATCACGCTCCAGGCGGAGAAGTAGATAGCCAGGTCGGTCACGTCCACCAGCACGTTCTCGATCAGGAAGGGCGCCGCATACGAACCGACCACTGCAAACAAGGCATACAACTCACTGGCGAAGACCCGGCACAGCCACAGCGATAATGCACATACGATGGCTACTCCGGCTGTTGCCGCCTGTGGACTGATCAACCCATAAAACATATGGGCGCCATAAACTGCCAGGAACAGGGTGACAATCCCGCCGGCGGGGAGCAAGGAAGCATACTGACGATTTGCATGCCGCAACGCCAGCCCTGTGCCTATGAGGGTCAGGCCGCCGACCAGCGCCAGTCCGATCTGCCGTTCCGGTGTCAACCAACCTGAATCAAGGGCGAGCCGGATAAGGTAAACTGCAGCCATCACGAGTGCGGCTGCGCCGCTCCACCCGAGCAGTGTGGTAATCGAGGAGTTCCGGGATTCTTCTCCAGCCTTGGGGGTGGATGGTGCGGTGGATTTTTCCACTTTGACCGTACTGCCTGTTTTGGCTGGCGCCGATTCGGCGGAGATTCCCGGCAAGGCAAGTTTGGATTCGATGCGCGAAAGACGCGCTTCCATGAGTGCCAGCCGTGTTTCGATGCTTTGTTCTTGTGACATGCCACGCCCCTTGCGGATGTTGATGCAAGGCTAATCCAAGCCGGTCCTCATCGCAAGCAATGAGGGTGGGTGAGGGACACAGAGCAATTATTTATTAAATTGTTATGCATTTCCCAAAATTGCGAGTATCCTGTGCGGGTCTGTTAGGATTCAAGTTGCGTCAATGCGGTACCTCGTCGTTCACCATTTTCCCTTGATTTCAATAGATGCCGGACATTTCGTCCGAGTTTAATTTTTATTTTAGGAAAGAACAAAATGGCAACAGGTATTGTTAAGTGGTTCAATGACGCTAAGGGTTTCGGTTTCATTACTCCGGACGCTGGCGGTGAAGATCTTTTCGCACACTTCTCGGCTATCAAGTCCGATGGTTTCAAGTCCCTGCGCGAAAATCAGCGCGTGACTTATGACGAAGCTATGGGCCCCAAGGGCAAGCAAGCTGCGAACATCATTCCCGAGTAATTCTCAGGAATAAAAAGCAAGTAAAAAAGCCCCGGCATGCCGGGGCTTTTTGTTTTTGTGCGATCAGTCCTGCAATGCATGCTCCACGCTTTTTGAGAGAAAGCTGTACGCATGCGTAAATGCGCCGCGCTTGTCCATCAGGTTGCGGATCAGCGGCGTCAGGATGATTTCCATCGCCAGCCCCATCTTGCCACCCGGCACCACGATGGTATTCGGACGCGACATGAAGGCGCCCTGGATCATCGTCAGCAGATAAGGAAAGTCGGCCATCCCGGGATCGCGGAAGCGGATGATGACGAAGCTTTCGTCCAGCGTCGGAATGTCGCGCGAGATGAAGGGGTTCGAGGTATCCACCGTCGCTACGCGCTGGAAGTTGATATGCGTGTGCGAGAACTGCGGCGTGATGTAGTTCACGTAATCGCGCATGCGGCGCACGATGGTGTCCACCGTGGCCTCCGCCGGGTAGCCGCGCTCGGAGTTGTCGCGATGGATTTTCTGTATCCACTCCAGGTTGACCACCGGCACTACGCCGATGCCAAGATCGACGTGCTGCGGGAGGGATATCTTGTCGGTCTTCACCAGGCCATGCAGGCCTTCGTAGAACAACAGGTCGGTATTGGCCGGAATATCTTCCCACGGCGTGAATTCGCCGGACTTGAACTTGCCGCCCATCTGTTTGCTT
The DNA here is from genome assembly GCA_946481235.1 of uncultured Methylobacillus sp. The sequence continues at coordinate 2,644 of CAMLME010000188.1, forward strand.
TTCTCGGCAGCCTCGATGCAGTTATGCAGATAGAAACGCCGCTGGCCCGACCCTTCCTTGCCATAGGTGCGGAATAGCTCTTCCAGTTTGTCGAAGTGATTCGCTTCCGGACCAAAGTGGCTGAAAGAGGAGTTTCCCTCCGCCTCGGCCTTTTTTACTGCCTCGCGGAATTCCTGCCTGTTATAGGCATGAAAGCTGTCGCCTTCGATGACGACCGGCGCGATGCTTTCGCGCCGAAAGATATGCTCGAAAGCGCGTTTCACCGTACTGGTTCCTGCGCCGGACGAGCCGGTCACTGCAATAATCGGATGCTTCTTGGACATCATTCACCTCCAGTTGACTGGGCATGGGCGTAGGCGCCGCAATGCCTGCTACATTTAATAATCTGAGCTCGGTTTGCCGAGGTGGCGTGATCTATTTGATGATCTGAGCAAGTTCCCCTTTCTTGTATCTGATTGCCATGGCATCGCACGAAAGTGCCTTGATCCTGCTCGCCTGTCCGGCGGAGCCGAAGGCTTCGAAGCGGGCCTTGCAGATGTCCGCCATGGCCTTGGTCGAGGCAAGCAGGAACTTGCGTGGGTCGAATTCCTTGACGTTGGCCTGGTCGTAAAGATACTGCCGTACCGCGCCGGTCGAGGCGAGCCGCAGGTCGGTGTCGATGTTGACCTTGCGCACGCCGTGCTTGATGCCTTCGACGATCTCTTCCACCGGCACGCCGTAGGTCTCGGGGATCGCCCCGCCGTGGGCGTTGATGATCTTGAGCCATTCCTGCGGCACGCTGGAGGAGCCGTGCATCACCAGATGGGTGTTGGGGATGCGCGCGTGGATTTCCTTGATGCGGCCGATGGCCAGCGTTTCGCCGGTGGGCGGACGGCTGAACTTGTAGGCGCCGTGCGAGGTGCCGATGGCAATCGCCAGCGCATCGACGCCGGTCTTCTTGACGAAGTCCGCCGCTTCCTCGGGGTCGGTGAGCAGTGCCGAGTGATCCAGCACGCCTTCGGCGCCGTGGCCGTCTTCTTCGCCGGCCATGCCGGTTTCGAGGGAACCGAGGCAGCCCAGTTCGCCTTCGACCGAGACGCCGACGGCGTGCGCCATGTCGACCACCTTGCGGGTGACGTCGACGTTGTATTCATAGGAGGCGGGCGTCTTCATGTCTTCCTGCAGCGAGCCGTCCATCATCACGCTGGAGAAGCCGGAGCGGATGGCCTGGATGCACACCGC
>CAMLME010000189.1 GCA_946481235.1 uncultured Methylobacillus sp.
CCGGCAGCAGCTTCGATACACCCGAAAAAGCAGGCGTTGCCGGACTGACGCGCGGGATGCTGGCATTGGGTGCAGGCGGCCTGACCGACGACCAGATTTCCAACCGCTTTGCCGATCTGGGTGCACAGCCTGGCGGCGAGTTCGACCTGGACCGCGCGAGCCTCAAGCTGCGTACCTTGTCGAGCGAGCGCGAACGTGTCGCGGCACTTGAGCTTATTGCCACTTTGCTGCAAAAACCAGATTTCCCAGCCGCAGTACTGGAGCGCGAAAAGGCCCGAGCCATCGCCGGACTGCGCGATGCGGCGACCCAGCCGGAAAGCATCTCCGGCAAGGCGTTTTCCAAGGCACTGTTCGGCAGCCATCCCTACGCGCTGGATGAAATGATGGAGCCGGAAACGATCGAAAAAATAACGCGTGACGATTTGATTGCGTTCCATCGCAGCCATTACACGCGCGGCAACGCGGTGGTTGCCATTATCGGCGACGTGACACGCGCCCAGGCCGAAGCGATTGCCGAGCAGTTGACCTCGGGGCTGCCGGAAGGCGCGGCCGTGGCGGCGATCCCGCCTGTGCCGTTACCGAACGCACCGGTTGAAACGCGCATTCCGCATCCGGCTGCGCAGTCGCACATCCTGCTGGGTTATCCCGGCGTCAAGCGCGGCGACCCCGATTATTTTCCGCTTTACGTCGGCAACTACATCCTCGGCGGCGGCGGTTTCGTCTCGCTGCTGACGGAAGAGGTGCGCGAGAAGCGCGGGTTGGCCTACAGCGTTTACAGCTATTTCATGCCGATGCGCGAGGCCGGGCCGTTCCAGATCGGCCTGCAGACCAAGCGCGAGCAGACGGATGCATCACTCAAGGTGGTACGCGAAACGCTGAACAAATTCATCCAGTCCGGCCCTACGCCTAAGGAGCTGAAAGCGGCCAAGGACAACATCATCGGCGGTTTCCCGCTGCGCATCGACAGCAACGGCAAGATTCTCGATTACCTGTCGGTGATCGGCTTCTACGGCCTGCCGCTGACCTACCTCGATGACTTCAACAAGGAAGTTGCCAAGGTAACCACTGCACAAATCAAGGATGCCTTTGCGCGGCGCGTCAAGCCGCAGAACATGGTGACGGTGATCGTTGGCGGCGACGGCAAATAAGGTCCGCATCAACGCCGGTGAATGGCGCAGCCGCGTGCTGCGCTTTCCGGATGCGCTCGGCCTGCGTCCGACGCCCGAGCGTGTGCGCCAAACGCTATTCAACTGGCTGGGGCAGGAATTGCACGGCAAGGCCTGCCTCGACCTTTTCGCCGGCAGCGGTGCGCTCGGGTTCGAAGCGGCCTCGCGCTATGCCGCCTCGGTGACGATGGTGGAGCAGAACCCGGCGGTGCATCGTGCATTGGCGGACAATGCCGCGCTGCTGAAAGCCGGGCAGGTGCGACTGCTGCGCATGGATGCCTTGCAGTTTCTGGCACAGGATACGCAGCCCTTCGACGTTATTTTTCTCGATCCGCCCTTCGGCCAGGGCTGGCTGGCAAAGCTCCTGCCGCTGCTGGCGCCGCATCTTGCGCCCGATGGCGTGGTGTACGCCGAAGCCGAGTCGCCGCTGCAGGACAGTGCGGATTGGCAGGTGTACAAACACGGCAAGGCCGGCAACGTGCACTATCACCTGTTAAAATGCACCCCATGAATTCCAAAGCCGTCTATCCAGGTACGTTCGACCCGCTGACCAGCGGCCATGAAGACATCGTCCGCCGCGCCTCAGGCCTGTTCTCGGAAGTGGTCGTGGCGGTTGCCGATAACACTTCCAAAAAGTCGTTTTTCAACCTCGATGAGCGTGTCGAGATTGCGCGGCAAGTGCTTTCCGATTGCCCCAACGTCCGCGTCGTTGGCTTTTCCGGCCTGCTGATGCAGTTTGTGCGCGAGCAGGGTGCCAGCGTGGTGGTGCGCGGCTTGCGGGCGGTATCGGATTTCGAGTACGAATTTCAGCTGGCCGGGATGAACCGCAAGCTCTTTCCCGAAGTCGAAACCTTATTCCTGACGCCGGCCGAGCAATACATGTTTATTTCCGCCAGCCTGGTGCGGGAAATCGCCTTGCTGGGTGGCGACGTGTCCCAGTTTGTATCGCCGCTGGTGCAGGAAGCGCTGCAGCGCAAAATGCGCAATCGCGGATTGGAGAAGTAACCGTATGGCATTGATGATTACCGACGAATGCATCAATTGCGATGTATGCGAGCCCGAGTGCCCGAACAGCGCGATCTCGCAGGGCGAGGAAATCTACGAGATCAATCCTGACAAGTGCACCGAGTGCGTGGGCCACTACGACAAGCCGCAGTGCCAGGAAGTCTGCCCCATCGACTGCATCCCGTTCAATCCGGATGTGCGGGAGACGCACGATCAGTTGATGGACAAATACCTGCGCCTTACCGGCAAGAAGACCGCCGCCTGAGCTAGCGCAGCCGCTCACCTGGATCCTGCCGGTAGAACTGCTTCAGTTGTTCATATACGGCCGGGTACTCACGTTTCAACAGGCCCGGCGTCTCAAAGAAGTGTTCGCTCATCACCGCAAAAAACTCTTCCGGCGCTTCTGTCGCGTAAGTGTCCAGTGCCGACGCCTCGCCACGATCCACGCGCTTGCATAAATCCTCATACGCCGGCTCGAAAGCCGCACGCCAGTCGCGCACGCGCATGCCTTCATGCAATGCGGGACAGCCGTTGATGCTGCCGCTGCTGTAATCCAGCTTGTGCGCCAGTTCGTGAATGACGGCGTTGTAGCCTTCGCATGCGCCGGAAGCCTCGACATCGGCCCATGACAGAACGATAGGCCCGCGCTGCCAGGCCTCGCCGCTGCGGACTTCGCGTCGTGAATGAACCAGCCCGTTTTCGTCCATCCACTCCTGCCGGCTGGCGAATTCGCCGGGATACAGCACCACGGACTTCCAGCCGTCGTACCAGTCGATACCGAGATTCAGGATAGGCAGGGCCGCCTGCGCGGCGAGATAGATGCGCATCGCATCGCTGACTACCAATTCATGCACCGGCTCCAGGCTTTTCTCATGCAGGAAAAGGCTCGCCAGCGCACGCAAACGTTCGAGCTCATCGACGGTCAATCCCTTGAGCAAGGGCAGCCCGGTGACTATCGTTGCCCAATCCGGTCGCGGAATGGCGTGGCGTTTGAGGGTGCGCTGACGCAGCCAGTTGGTGAAGATGCCCATGACGCTATTTTACGGGGATAATAAGCCGTTCAACGCAACTGCAAACAAAGGAGAAAAATCCATGCGCATCCTCCATACCATGCTCCGTGTCGGCGACCTGGACCGCTCGATCAAGTTCTACACCGAAATCCTCGGCATGCAGGTGCTGCGTCGCGAAGACTATCCCGACGGAAAATTCACCCTGGCTTTTGTTGGCTACGGCGGCGAGCGCGATCATACTGTGCTTGAATTGACCCATAACTGGGGCACTGAAAGCTATGATCACGGCAATGCCTTCGGCCATATCGCGATCGAAGTCGAAGACGCCTACCAGGCGTGCGACAAGGTCAAGGCGGCTGGCGGTAAGGTACTCCGCGAGGCTGGGCCGATGATGCATGGCACAACAGTCATTGCGTTCATACAGGATCCTGACGGTTACAAAATCGAGTTCATTCAGAAGGGCACCGCCGGGTATTGAATCCGGGCGGTTAACAAAAATTTTTCGGGAGATTGAAATGACGGTAATCAAGTATGCAATGGCGATGGTTTTGTTGGGCATGATGGCAGGTTGCGTAGTTGTCCCGCCGGAGCCGGTGCAGGATAACAAGACGGCGGTGTGCCATAAGGGCAAGAA
>CAMLME010000190.1 GCA_946481235.1 uncultured Methylobacillus sp.
AGGGATAACCGACGATCAGTATAGAGCCGATTTCAGTGTGCGTGGTAATCGTGGCACGCAGGCTACGCGGTGAACAATATTTCGAATTCCTCGCTCACCGCGACCTCGGCCTCGATGGCGACGACCCGCTCCACCGTCGCGAAACGCGGTCCTTGTTTCGCCCATTCCAGGATCAGGTCCACCTGTTCCGCGCGGCCGCAAACGAGCGCTTCCACTGTGCCGTCGCGGCGGTTGCGCACCCATCCGCTCAGTCCCAGGCGATGCGCCTGCTGCCGCATGGACTCGCGGTAACCTACGCCCTGCACCCGGCCATGGATGCGTAGCAGTTTGGCGATATGGTTTTCCTGCGGATTCATACGAGGACTTCTGCGCTACGGACGGTGTGTCCGGAAAACTGGAGCCGCGGGTGCTAAGGCTTCCATGCCAGGTCAGGCTCGCGCGCGGCTTTCACGTCATCCAGGCGGCGTACCGGCATCGTGTGCGGCGCAGTTCTCAGCAACTCCGGCGCGGTGTGGGCTTCTTCCATGATCTCGCGCATGGCCTCCACGAAAGCGTCCAGCGTCTCCTTGGCTTCCGTTTCGGTCGGCTCGATCAGCAGGCACTCCGGTACCAGCAGCGGGAAATATGCGGTCGGTGCGTGAAAGCCCTTGTCCAGCAGGCGCTTGGCGACGTCCATCGCGCTGACGCCGGTTTCTTCTTTCAGCTTTTGCAGCGTGACGACGAACTCGTGGCTGGCGCGGCGCATGGGGAAGGCAAGCTCGAAGCCCGCCTCGCTCAGGCGGACCATGAGGTAATTTGCGTTCAATGCGGAAAACTCAGCGACGCGCTGCATGCCTGTGGAGCCCAGCATGCGGGCGTATACATAAGCGCGCAGCAGCACGCCGGTATTGCCCATGAAGGCCGACAGCCGGCCGATGCTTTGCGGCCGGTCATTTTCTGTGAGCCAGCGGTAATGCTCCCCATCGTGCGCGACCACCGGCACTGGCAGAAAAGGCTCCAGCCGCTTGCTCACTCCGACGGCGCCCGCGCCCGGCCCGCCGCCGCCGTGGGGCGTGGAGAAGGTCTTGTGCAGATTCATGTGGATCACGTCGAAGCCCATGTCGCCGGGTTTCACCTTGCCCAGGATGGCATTGAGGTTGGCGCCGTCGTAGTACAGCAGGCCGCCGGCCTGGTGCATGATACGGGCGATTTCGCCGATATTGCGTTCAAACACGCCCAGCGTGGACGGATTGGTCAGCATCAGCCCGGCCGTTTGCGGCCCGCAGGCGGCCTTCAATGCTTCGAGGTCGACGTCGCCGTTGGCATTGGTAGGGATCTCGCGTATCGCGTAGCCGCACATCGTCGCGGTGGCCGGGTTGGTGCCGTGCGCGGCATCGGGCACGATGATTTCGTTGCGTGCCATATCGCCACGCGCTGCATGGTAGGCGTGGATCATCGCGATGCCGGCCAGTTCGCCTTGCGCGCCGGCCATTGGCGTCAGGCTGACGGCCGCCATGCCGGTCACCTCGGCGAGCATTTCCTGTAAATCCCACAGGCAAGCTAGCAAGCCCTGGCCTCCCGCATCAGGCGCCAGCGGGTGGCGGTTCAGAAAACCCGGCAGCATTGCCAGCGCATTGGCAGCGCGCGGGTTGTACTTCATGGTGCATGAGCCGAGCGGGTAGAAATGCGTATCGATGGAAAAATTCTGCTGGCTCAGGCGCGTGTAATGTCGCACTGCATCCAGCTCGGAAACCTCCGGCAGCAAAGGCCGTGAGGTGCGGCGCAATTCTTCAGGAATATCGGAGGCGTGTTCCTTCGAGGAAAACTGTGCTGCATTGGCGCGGCCGGGATGGGAATGCTCGAAGATCAGCATGACAATTCCTCCAGCGCGGTGCGCATGGCGTCGGTGTAGGCATTCAGGTCGTTTTCGGTTTTGGTTTCAGTCGCACAGACCAGCAGGGCATTGCCGAGATCGGGGTAGTAGGGCGCCAAATCCAGGCCGCCGAGAATATTGCGCTGAAGCAGTTTCTCCAGCACCGGAGCCACCGGGCAGGGCAGGCGGATGACGGACTCGTGAAAATGTGGGGATACGAATACGCGCTGTATGTCAGGTATGGCTGTCAGCTTGTCGATCAGGTTTCGGGTATTGTCATGGCTCGCGGCTGCCACTTCTTCGACGCCCTGCGCGCCGAGCAACGCGAGATGGATGGTCGCGGCGGTTACCATCAAGCCTTGGTTGGTACAAATATTGGAAGTCGCCTTGGCGCGGCGAATGTGCTGTTCGCGCGCTTGCAGCGTGAGCGTGTAGCCGGGCTTGCCATCGAGATCGACCGTGCGGCCGGCCAGCCGCCCCGGCATTTGCCGGACCAGGCTTTGTTTGCAGCAGAGATAGCCAACATAGGGGCCGCCGCTGGAAAGCGGGATGCCGAACGGCTGCGCTTCGCCGCAGGCGATATCGGCACCGTTCGTGCCCCATTCCCCGGCCGGTTTGATCAATGCCAGGGCGAGAGGGTTCGAAACCCCGATTACCAGCGCGCCTTTGCCGTGCGCCCAGTCGGTGAGCGCGTCCGGTGATTCCAGCACGCCGAAGAAATTGGGCTGGTTAATGACCAATGCTGCGAAAGGCTCGTTGCCGGCGGCTTCCAGCGCTGCCTGGTCGATACGGCCGGTGGCGGGATCGAATGCGATTTCGGCGATGGCGATTTTCTGCGGCGAGAGCAAGGTGCGCAATGTTGCCCGATAGAACGGGTGGAGATTCGCCGGAATCAGCACGCGATGCACTCCGGTCTTGTTGACGCGCACCGCCATCAGTACCGCTTCGGCCACCGCGCTCGCGCCATCGTAGAGGCTGGCGTTTGAGACCTCCATGCCGGTCAGCGAGGCCATCATGGTCTGCCATTCGTACAGCAGTTGCAGCGTGCCCTGGCTGGCCTCGGCCTGGTAAGGCGTGTAGGCGGAATAGAATTCGCCGCGCGTGGCGATCTGCCAGACGGCCGCAGGGATGTGGTGCTCGTAGGCGCCGGCGCCGATAAAGTTGAGCTGGCCGCCATCGCGGGCGGCGCGTTCGCTCATCAGCCGCGTCACCTGCATTTCGTTCAAACCTTCCGGCACGCGCGGGAGGTCGCTGTTCAGCAGGCTTGCGGGGATTTCGTCAAAAAGATCTGCGATGTGCTCGACGCCAATAGCGTCGAGCATTTGGATGATGTCGTCAGGCGTATGAGGAATGAACGGCATCGGGGGGTATTCAAGTAGGCGCTATTCGCCGATTTCCTGTTGGTAACCGGCCGCGTCGAGCAACTGGTCGAGGTCGGCAACGTTATCCGGCTGTATCTTGAACAGCCATGCTCCGTAGGCATCGTTGTTGACGCGCTCCGGCATGTCGGCGGCTTCCTGATTGACGGCGCTGATTGTGCCGCTGAGAGGCGCATAGATATCCGAAGCGGCTTTCACCGATTCGACGACCGCGATTTCCTTGCCTGCGGTCACCGCCTTGCCAGGTTCGGGCAGCTCGATGAACACCAGATCGCCGAGCAGGTATTGCGCATGGTCGGTAATGCCCACGGTGACCGTGCCGTCAGCCTCCAGGCGTGCCCATTCGTGGGATTTTGCGTATTTGAGATCGGCTGGAATATTGGACATTGGATGCGGTTCCTGATGTTTCGGTTTTTTTCCTTGGACGGATGAGCGGTAAGCATCGCCCGTCATTCATTAATCGAAGTTTAGACCAAAACCCTGCCGTTGCGTACGAACGGCGGTTTCACGATGCGGGCGCTGTGGCGTTTGTCGCGAATCTCGACATCGACGGTGTCGCCCATCGTGGA
>CAMLME010000191.1 GCA_946481235.1 uncultured Methylobacillus sp.
GCAGGAGCTTCAGCAGCAGGAGCTTCTTCTTCCTTTTGGCCACAAGCGGTCAGAGCCAGAGCCAGCAGAGCGGCGAGCAGAGCGGAACGAGTCATTTTTTATCCTTAACGAGACAATGTGTTTGAAAAATCTGTTGTACGGAGCCAACCAATAACGCATTGGTACCGAGTGGGCAAAATTTTATAGAGTTTTTTTTGTAAATACTAGTAGTTTCCATATTTGGTAAGCTTTTTCCTGACATCGGGCAGAATCTGGTGGCCCATCACTCGATTAGTACCCATAACTGGCTACTGTTTTCACCTTTACTCTGTCCCCGCGCAAGAATCGCACGACTGACTTCATCGCGCTCCTGCATGGTAGCACCAAGATTGAACCACACACCGGGGACAACCCGCACCGTAGTCGCCAATTCCATGAATTCTATCGTACCGTCATTGCGCAGCGACGCAATGCGCGGTGCGACCTCAAGCTCAACCTCACGGCCTACCTGGCGCGGCAACACGGTGAATCCTGTCGTGATGTCGCGGTATTGAACCGTCTTATGCATGTGCGCATAACGCCGGATGATAGTCGTCCAATATTCGGTAAACGGCACCGATTGCCCAACGGCAATGAAGGCGCGGGCGCCATCGAGAACACTGACATATTCGCTTCCCTGCGTACGGCTCGACGTTTCTCGACCATCCATCTCGATGACAACGCCCTTTCCGCGCTGCGCAGGACCCGAACGTTGAATACGCACATTGTCATTACCAACGCTCCCGCCAGCCTCTATACGCTCCGAGGACTCATGACTGGCATGAGATCTATCAATGCGTATACGAAAGGTTCGGCTTTCGACATCGAGTCGCGCCACCGCTTCTTCGATAGCTGCCATACGCTCTGGCGCAACCTCGACCAGCAGGTGATTGCCGGTAGCGCTGATCACACCGCCAGGCCCCGCCAGTGGCTGAAGCGCGGGCACCAGATCCTGACCGAATCGATGCTGCAAGGTAATGATCTTGAATTCCGTTTCAGCCCAGGCGACACCCGCAATGCAGATGAAGGCGACCAGACAAAGGAATCGACGCATCACAACCCCAGCGTGGTCGCAAAAACAGCCGGATGGGAAGCCTCCAGCAACTGCTGGAAGCGGCCTTCGATTTGGCGCGCGCCCGCAGGGTCGTGCAATGCAAGCATGGAGCGGGCACCGTCAAGATGAAAACGATGCACATAGTGCAGCTCGTCGGCAATGATGAAAGGATCACTCGCAATCCTCGCATGCTCAACGGTCTTGTGGATAGCCATGACATGGCTGTGCGTTTTAAGCAGATTCATCAGGCGCGGGCAATATGCGCTGACATAGTCAGTCTCATGCAGCACGATGATCAATCGATTTTTGCCACTCTTGCGCAGAAAGGTATTCAAGGCATCGTAGCGCTTCAGGCTGCTGTAGCCACCATTGGCCAGGTCATCGTCGAAAATATGCAGCGTGTTTTGCGCGGCATCGATCACGCGATCGATTGCGGCTTCGTAATCCCTCTCGCCATTGAGCATCCGACGCTGCTCGTTCGTACCATTTTCCGGAGTTTCCTGCATCGCTCGCGCTCCTCAGAAATGTAGATAACCCGCACTCACCCATTGATGCAGCAGCGCAACCGCCTCATCCGGGAGCGTTGCCGATGGCGGCAGCATGCGTTTATCTGCAAGCTCAGCCAGCAGCTTAAACAGCGCGCCGTCGGCCTGCACCGTCTCCCCATTGATGAAGATGCGATTGCCGCGAAACAGCATCTGGCTCTTGAGATCCAGCCGCAGACCTTTTTTCGCCAGTTGTTCGCGGAACTTGTCCATGCCGATGCGGCGTGGCCGCTCGAACACGACATGCGGCTTGGGTTCGGTTAGATAACTGCCGAGAAAATCTGCGACATCATCGCCATTCCACTGAATGCCTTGCAACATGGCCTGGACTTTTTCCAGCATCTGCCCGCTCAACTCCGCCGGACGTGACTGGGCTTCCAGATCGGGGTCGGCGTACAGGCCTTGCAGATGCAGCCGGTCCTGCATGAACACCAGGAACTGCGTAGCGAGCTCCTGCGCCGAAGGCGCGCGAAAGCCTATCGAGTAGGTCATGCAATCGCCGACGGCGATGCCCCAGTGCGCCAGCTTGGGCGGCAGGTACAGCATATCGCCGGGATTCAGCACCCACTCCTGGTCGGTGCGGAAATCCTTGAGGATGCGCAACGGCGAGTCCGGCACCAGCGTCATGTCGCCTTGCCCGCTGATACGCCACATGCGTTGTCCGAACCCTTGCAGCAGGAAAACATCATAGGAATCGAAATGCGGCCCGACTCCGCCGCCATCCGGCGCAAAGCTCACCATCAGGTCGTCCAGGCGCGCGCGCGGGATAAAATCGAATTCGTGCAGCAGCTCGTCCGCCTCGGGCAGATGATGGTTGACGCCCTGGACCAGCAGGCTCCAGCCTTTCTCGGGTAACTGCGCGAAACGCTCCTCCTCGAACGGCCCCTGCTCCAGCTTCCATTTACCGCGCTGATGCAGCACCAGTCGCGACTGCACGTCTTCTTCGCACGCCAGGCCAGCAAGTTCATTAGGCGACAGCATGTCGCCGAAACCGGGAAAAGCATTGCGCACCAGCAAGGGTTTCTTCTGCCAGTACTCTTCAATGAATTGGCGTGCGCTCAGGCCGCCGAGTATGGTTTTGTTCATGGCGCCATCATAGCCGATTGTTTCTTGCCTTTAAAAATCGGTTCTGCGGTAGAATTATTTCGTCCCCCAACCTTCGCGAGACCCTATGCCGCAACCTGGATCGCCCGCGCCCGATTTCACCTTGCCCGATGCCGACATGGAGCTGTTCAAGCTCTCCAAGCTCAAGGGGAAAGCGGTCGTCCTTTATTTTTACCCCAAGGACGACACGCCCGGATGCACTGTTCAGGCCATCGAATTCAGCGATCTGGAAGACGAGTACGCCAAGCATGACGCCATCGTACTCGGCGTCAGCCGCGACGATTGCATGAGTCATGCAGGATTTCGCGACAAGCATGGCCTGGCCATTGCCCTGCTTTCCGATGTCGATGGCAAGGTCTGCGAGAAATACGGGGTCTGGCAGGAGAAGGAAAAGGACGGCATCAAGAAGATGGGCATCGTGCGCTCCACTTTCGTCATCGACAAGGAAGGCATCGTGCGCCACGCGCTCTATGGTGTCAGCGCCAAAGGCCATGCGGCCGACATTTTAAATTTGATCAAGGAACTGTGAATGCATATCGCTATGAACACCGTTGTCTCGATCACGTACGAACTGCGTGATACCGACGGCAATATTCTGGAAAGCACGTCCGAGCCGGTGACCTACCTGCATGGCGGCTATGACAACATCTTCCCCAAGGTGGAAGAAGAACTGCACGGCAAGAACGTCGGCGACACTGTTGCCCTGGTGCTTGAGCCGGCGGACGCGTTCGGCGAATACGATGAAGAACTGGTGCAGATCGAACCGCAAAGCGCCTTCCCGGTCGACAAGCTCGAAGTCGGCATGCAATTCGAAGGCGAAGATCCAACCGGCGACGTGGTGCTGTACACCATCACCGACATCGGCGACGGCAAGGTCGTGGTCGACGGCAACCACCCCTGGGCAGGCGAGCGCGTGAACTTCAAGTGCACCGTCACCGACATCCGCACCGCAACCAAGGAAGAAATCAACCACGGTCACGTGCATGGACCGGGTGGGCATCATCATTAAGCATTAAAATAAAAGCCGGCGTATGCCGGCTTTTTATTGGGTTACAGCAACG
>CAMLME010000192.1 GCA_946481235.1 uncultured Methylobacillus sp.
ATGTCGGGCGAGATGCGGGCCTACACGCTGACCGACCGCGGCACCTACATCAGCTTCCGCGACAAGATCGGCCTGCCGATCCTGATGCAGGGCGACTCCCGCATGTTCAACCCTTACGGTATCATTGCGGTCAATCCGAAGAAGTATCCGAAAACGAATTACCAGGGTGCAACGGAGTTGATCAACTGGATGACTTCACCGGAAGGCCAGAAGCTGATCGGCGATTTCAAGGTGGGCGGCGAGCAGTTGTTCCTCCCTTCGGCCAAATAACCTCTTTGCATTGATGAAAACATGAGCCTTTCCGAAGCCGCGCTCCAGGCATTACGCATGCTTTGGGAAGGCGATGCCACCTTGTGGGGCATCGTGTTTGTCTCGCTCCGCGTCTGTTTTTTCTCGCTGCTGCTGGCGACCCCGCCGGCGGTGGCGTTGGCATTTCTCTTGGCCAATTTTTCTTTCCCGGGCCGCCGCGTGCTCATCGTGCTGGTGCAGACACTTCTGGCGCTGCCGACCGTCGTGATTGGGCTGATCATGTATTTCATGCTGACCCGCAACGGGCCGCTGGGCGAGCATGAATTGTTGTTCACCCAAGGTGGCATGGTCCTCGGCCAGTCCATACTCGCTTTCCCCATACTGGCGGCAATGACGCTGTCCGCTTTGCAAGGGGCGGATGTGCGCGTCGCGGAAACCGCAAAAACATTGGGCGCGGGTCGCGTGCGCGTCGCCTGGACCCAGATGCTGGAAGTCAGGTTCGCGGTGATGGCTGCGGTGGTGACCGGCTTCGGGCGGGTAATTTCCGAGGTCGGCTGCGCGATGATGGTGGGCGGCAATATTGCCGGCGTGACGCGCAACATCACTACCGCCATCGCGCTGGAAACCAGCAAGGGCGAATTCGCGCAGGGCATTGCGCTCGGTATCGTGCTGGTCGCTATCGCGTTGATCACCAATGCCGGCATGGCACTTCTGCAAGGCAAGGGCGGGCTGAAATGAATCTGTTGGAACTGCAAGGCCTGCGCAAAGCATTCGGCGACCGTTTGTTGTTCGATATTCCGCAATTGGTACTTGAGCGCGGCAAGAGCTACGTTGTCACCGGTTCGAATGGCGTGGGCAAGACGACGCTGCTGCGGATCCTTGCCGGGCTTGAGAACGCCGAAATAACGAGCTATCGCTTCGATGGCCGCAAAGTGGCGATGCCGGACATCGTTACATTGGCGCCCGCCATTGTTTACATGCATCAGCACCCCTACCTGTTTCATAGCAGTGTTGTTGCCAATGTTGCATATGGGCTGAAAGGCAAGGGGCTTTCTAAAGCCGAAATCGCACGGCGGGTTGAGGCCGAAATGGCTTGGGCTGGGCTGGAGGCTGTCGCGAAAGTTCCGCCCTCCCGGCTTTCCGGCGGAGAAAAACAGCGGGTGGCGCTTGCGCGGGCACGCGTACTCAAGCCGCGCCTGTTGTTGCTTGACGAACCGACTGCCAATCTGGATATCTCCGCGCGCCGTCAGGTAGTGGAGCTCATTGCGCGCATGGGAGACGAGGATAGCTGCGTGTTGGTAGCGACGCACGACCGGGAGCTGATAGAGCAGCCCTGGTCGGGTCGATTTGCACTTGAGAACCTGGAGTTGCGGCCGCTGTAATTACTGGGTGGACTTGAGCTGATACAAGCGGAAACTCTCGCGCCGGTCGCTCGGTCGCTTGCCTTTCCAGATGAGCTCCCACTCCGGTCCGGCCTCGATCTTTTCCCGGCGGCGCTCATCCTGGATCAGGTAAAGATCGCAATCCAGACGCTGGACGTTCTCGAAACGCTGGGCTTTAATGCCGGTGTAATAGTGCAGCATCGACAACTGGAATTCGCCGACATTGCGGCTCGTTACGCAGGCAAAATCTGCCGGAAGTGCTTTCTGCATTCCGGCATACACGCTGTCATAACTCTTGGCCGAATCCAGCCAAGGCAGCCACAGCGTCATCAACAAGCCCCAGACCATCGTGATACCGATGGCCCAGTCGGTGACGGCAGCGCGGTTGGAGCGCTTGTTATGAAAGACCGTCACCATCCACACCACCGTGATGACAATTGCGGCGATGAACGCCAGCCAGTCGAAGTGCGGCACATAGGCTTCGGAAAGCTTGTGCATGCGCGCTGCCAGCCGCGCCGGCATACCGCTCATCATCGCGAACCAGCCCAGCCATATCAGGAAGCCGAACATGCCGAACAGCATGATGCCGAACCAGTCCAAGGCGCTCGCTGCACCACGCCAGAGCTTGTCTATCGCCGCGCCGCCCATGATGGCCAGGGGCAATAGCAGCGGTAGGGCCAGCACGTCGCGGCTTTCCGAATTCCGGCCGAGCAGGATGAGTGCAACCGTGAAAAACACCAGGGTGAGCTGGATCTGCGGACGTTGCAGCAGATGGCTGCGGAAATGCCACAATGACCAGGCTGCCAGAGGCAATGCCGGCCAGGAGAACCAGAGCAGTAATTGACCGAAATAAAGCACATTGTCGTGATCAAACGCGTGCCGCTCGGATAGCAGCCAGTTTTGCAGCACATCAGGCGAGCTTTGCATCATTGGGACAAGCCAGAGGGCCATCCACGGAAGTGCAATGACTAGGCCCGTCGGCAAGCTGGCAAGGTAGGGCCGGATGCGCCAGCTGCGGAACAGGAGAGGAAGCAGGATGGCGGTAACCAGAATGATGGCGACCGCGATCAGACCTACCGAAAGAAACGCGATACCGATACCGCTGCCGATCAGCGGTGCTGCGCGCCAGGGGCGCCGCCGGGTCAAGGCCAGCCCGTAAAATGCCATCGCATAGCCGGTCAGTCCGGCAACTTCAGGCGAAAGCAGGTGAGCCGAAAAAAACAGGCCGATGGAACTCAGGAAAATAAAGGTCGTCTGGCGACCGCCACCCTTGCCCCACATCTCGCGCCCACTCATGCCAACCATCAGCAAGGTCAATGCCATCCATACGCCGGTGATCAACCGTGCGCCATCATGCAACGGGAGCCACGAAGCGAAAAGCTTCGCGCTGAAGGCTGCGCTCAAATAATAGAGCGGAGGGTATTCAAGGCTAGGCAGACCTGCGACAAAAGGCACAAGCCAGTCGCCGCCCTCGAGCAGATGCTTTACCGCACTAACGGTCTGGCCTTCATCGGGTTTCCAGGGGTGGTGCCCGATCAGGCCGACGGCCAGCCAGATAAAGCACAGCAGAAGCAGAAGATTGGTTTTGGCGCTTTCGCCTATGCTGGGCTTGGGCGTTGCAAGACTTGCCTGCCAGTCGTGTTCGAATTCAAACGCCATGTTTCGGCCGTCGTTTCGTCAATAAGATGGATATTTTACGGTAAGCGCAAAACAAAAAGGCAGCCGTAGCTGCCTTTCGTTTTGTCGGCTCAAGCCAACAACAATTACATGCCGTACTTTTGGCGGAACTTTTCCACGCGACCGGCGGTGTCCATGATCTTTTGCTTGCCGGTGTAGAACGGATGGCATTGCGAACATACTTCGATGTTCAGGTTCTTACCGTTGGTGGAGCGGGTCTCGAACTTGTTGCCGCAACTGCAGGTCACGGTAATTTCGTTGTAATCCGGATGAATGTCGGCTTTCATTCTGATGTCCTTAGCTTGGTGCTGTCGCAAGAAAGCTGGCGATTATCCAGCAAATTCAAATATTTTTCAACTATCCTCGACGCATTGCGTCGAAGAACTCTGCGTTGTTCTTGGTGGACTTGATCTTATCGAGCAGAAACTCCATCGCTTCAAGGTCATCCAT
>CAMLME010000193.1 GCA_946481235.1 uncultured Methylobacillus sp.
CTGCCGGCCATCGGCCGCCACGAGGTGCTCGTGGTCGATACCCAGACCTGGCAGGAAACCGCGCGCATCCCGCTCATCGGTCAGCCGGTGTTTGCCATCGCCCGTCCGGACGGGCGTCAGGTGTGGGTCAGCTTTGCCTTCCCCGATAACCAGCATGTGCAGGTCATCGATACCGAGAGCGGCCAGGTCGCAAGAACGCTGGAACCGGGACGCGCCGTGCTGCATCTCGAATTCACCCCCAGGGGGGAAACCGCCTGGGTATCGTCGCGCGACGACGGCAAGGTGACGGTCTACGACACCGCCACGCTGAACCCTCTGGTCGAACTGCCGGCGGCGTCGCCGAGCGGCATCTTCTTTACCCATCGCGCAGGCAGGACAGGATTCTGATGAACAGTTACAGCGACATCGAAATGCGCCTGCTGAACGATTTCCAGCATCGCTTCCCATTGGTGCACCGGCCATTCCACAAGATCGGCGAGCATCTGCGCATCAGCGAGGACGAGGTCATCCATCATCTCGCACGGCTCAGCGCAGCGGGCGCGGTGAGCCGTGTCGGACCGGTGTTCAGTCCCGGCTGCATCGGCGTCAGCACGCTGGCGGCACTGGCCGTGCCGGAAGCGCGGCTGGAAGCGCTGGGACAGTGGCTCAGTCAGTTGCCGGAAATCAATCACAATTACCAGCGCGAGCACGGATATAACCTGTGGTTCGTTGCGACGGCGCCCGATGCCGGACGGCTGGACGCGGTGCTGGCTGGCATTGCAGACCATGCCGCGTGCCCCATGCTGACGCTGCCGTTGCTGGAACGCTTTCATATCGATCTCGGGTTCGACCTCAAAGGCGAAGGCCGCCGGCATTGTTCGCAGGGCAGCAGCACCCGCGTGCAATTGACCGGTGCACAGCAGGCCATCGTCGCCGCGCTGCAGTCCGGCATCCCGCTGAAACCGGAACCGTTTGCCGATGTTGGCGCACGCGTGCGCATGAAAGAGGATTTCGTACTCGAACAACTCGCCCGCTGGCGCGAGCAAGGGGTGATCAAGCGGTTTGGCGTGGTGGTGCGCCATCACGAGCTGGGCTATCGCGAGAATGCGATGGTGGTGTGGGACGTGCCGGATGACGCAGCAAGCGCGATTGGCAAGATCGCCGCGCAGCAACCCGGCGTGACCTTGTGCTATCGCCGCGCGCGCCAGCTGCCGGACTGGCCCTATAACTTTTATTGCATGGTGCACGGCACACGGCGCGACATCGTCGAGGCGCAGGTGGCGGCGCTTGCCCGCAACAGCGGACTCGCCGATTTCCCTTCACAGATCCTGTTCAACGGCCGCCGTTTCAAGCAGTACGGCGCGCGTTACATCACGAGGGAAAATCATGGACGACATTGACCGCAACATCATCAACCGCCTGCAAGGCGGGTTCCCGGTGTGTGAACGTCCGTACCAGGCGGCGGCGGAGCAACTCGGCATCGACGAAGACGAGTTGCTCACGCGACTGAAGCATTTGCTCAACAACAAGACCCTGACGCGCTTCGGCCCGATGTACCAGATCGAGCGCATGGGCGGCGCCTTCAGCCTGGCGGCGATGCGTGTGCCGGAGGCCGATTTCGAGCGCGTCGCGGGCATCGTCAATGCCATGCCGGAGGTAGCGCACAACTACCAGCGCCAGCATGCCCTCAACATGTGGTTCGTACTGGCGACCGATACGCCGGACGGCATCGCGTCGGCGATCGCGAAGATCGAAGCGGCGACCGGCATCCATGTCATCAATGTACCGAAGGAGCGCGAATACTTCGTCGGCGCGAGGTTTCAGGCATGAACAGCCAGCCAGTCGACTTGATAGACCGCGCCATCGTCGAAGCCACCCAGGGCGGCCTGCCGCTGGTGTCGCAGCCCTATCACGTTGTTGCAGAGAGCATAGGCGTGTCGCCCGAGGTGGTGATCCGCCGCATGCAAGCCATGGAGAAGCGCGGCCTCATCCGCCGTATCGGTGCGGTCCCTAATCATTACGCGCTGGGCTACAGCGCCAACGGCATGACGGTGTGGGACGTGCTCAATGACCATGCCGATACCCTGGGTGCAAGGGTAGGCGCCCTCGATTTCGTTACGCACTGCTACCGTCGCCCGCGTCGCCTGCCGGACTGGCGCTACAACCTGTTCGCGATGGTGCACGGCCACGACCGCGCCGAGGTGGAAGCCAAGGCAGCACTGATCGCGGAGATGCTGCACCCGTATTGCCGGGCGCATACCATCCTGTACAGCACGCGCATCCTGAAAAAGACCGGACTGAGAATCTAGCCGGAGAGAGAAAGAAGCCGCCATGTTCCGCATCTCCCAATTCATGCAGGAAATCGCCCATCCGTCACCGCCCGGCCCCAAGCGCAATCCACCCGGGCCGGTGGTAATCTGGAACCTGGTGCGGCGCTGCAACCTCACCTGCAAGCACTGCTATTCGATTTCCGCCGACAAGGATTTCTCCGGCGAGCTTTCCACCACCGAAGTGTTCCAGGTCATGGACGACCTCAAGGCCTTCCGCGTGCCGGTGCTGATCCTTTCCGGCGGCGAACCGCTGATGCGGCCGGATATCTTCGATATCGGGCGCCGCGCGAAGGCGATGGGTTTCTACGTCGGGCTGTCGTCCAACGGCACGCTGATCACCGAGGACAATATTGGCGAGCTGGCCGACGTCGGCTTCGATTACGTCGGCGTCAGCCTGGACGGCATCGAACAAACGCACGACACCTTCCGTCGCAAGGAGGGTGCGTTTCGCGCATCGCTGGAGGGCATCCGGCTGTGTCGCGAGGCCGGCATCAAGGCCGGCGTGCGCTTCACGCTGACGCAGGACAACGCGCACGACCTGCCGGCGCTGCTGCGGCTGACGGAAGACGAAGGCATCGCCAAGTTCTATCTTTCGCATCTCAACTACGCCGGACGCGGCAACAAGAACCGCGCCCACGACGCGATGCAGGAAACCACGCGTCGCGCGATGGACATCCTGTTCGAGACGGCCTGGAAATCCGCAGTGGAAGGGCAGGGCAGGGAGTTCGTCACCGGCAATAACGACGCCGATGGCGTTTACCTGCTGTTCTGGGTGCGCAAGCATTTCCCGCACCTCGAAGACCATATGCGCGCCAAACTGGCCCAATGGGGCGGCAACAGCAGCGGCGTCAACGTGGCCAACATCGACAACCTCGGCATCGTCCACCCGGATACTTTCTGGTGGCACTATCCGCTCGGCAACGTGCGCGAGCGGCCGTTTTCTGAAATCTGGCAGGACACTTCCGACCCGCTGATGGCCGGCCTCAAGGCCCACCCACGCCAGGTCAAGGGACGCTGCGGCGGCTGCGCCTACTTCGACATCTGCGGCGGTAACACCCGCGTACGGGCGCTTCAGCTTACCGGCGATCCATGGCAGGAAGACCCGGCGTGCTACCTGAATGACACCGAGATCGGCCTCGAATCGCCTGGCGAACGCATCCGGCTCACGCCTTACGTCAAGCTGCACGCCGCATAATGCGACTCCTGATCATTGCTTTGGCCTTGCTGTTGTGGAATTGCGCCGAGGCCGCGGATGCACCGCATAACTTCCAGCAGCATTGTGCATCCTGCCACGGCCCCGACCGGCTGGGAGGCAGCGGCCCGGCCTTGCTGCCGGAAAGCCTCGCGCGCCTGAAGAAGCCGGAAGCTATGCAGACGGTGACCCATGGCCGCATTGCGACCCGCATGCCGCCATTCGGCGAGCAGCTTGCCGCAGATGAAGTG
>CAMLME010000194.1 GCA_946481235.1 uncultured Methylobacillus sp.
GCTGGATTTGATGCTGGGGTCGTGCGTAAAGCAGCGCACCGGGACAGCAGCGGCCATGGCTTCCCAGCCCATGCTTTCGGACAGGTGCGTGACGATCATTTCAAGCGTGACGCCTTCCAGGCTGGGGCGGTTTGCCGGCTTTTTGATTGCATCCATCGCTGCATTTTACAGAGGTTACCGGTCGCCAGTCCTAGCAATTCACGCGATCTCACGTAGCCGGATCGGGATATCCCGGCTGGTAATGGAAGGAAAATGCGCGCAACGATTCCAGGGCAAGCTCCGGGTCATGGCCCTGTTTCAGAACGAAACTGGTGAATCCGCAACGGGCGAGATAGTGCACGGTATCGATGAGGACATCCCCCACCGCTCTCAAATCCCCGCCCCATCCGTATTCCTGGCGAAGCATCCATGCCAGCGAATATCCGCGGCCATCACCATACTGCAAAAAGTGAATGGCGATGAACGCCACATCCTTGCGGGCGCGTAATGCTTCAGCCTCCAGGAGGAGGTCATTGCAATCCCCATCGGAGGGCATCACGATGCCGACTGGGCACTTCCTCTCGGGCTGGGCATGGAGCACCGCTTTCCATAATGACAACTCGATCATCCATCCGGGGGTATCCGGGGGCAGAGCTAATCCTGAAGCCGGATCAGGCTGGTAAAGTCGCCACGGGTTATCCTCCAGTTGGCCGTTGCGAATGAGCTTGTTCGAGGCAGACTCAGGCATGGGCCGTTTCCTTCGCTGTTTGGTCGTCGGGCTCGGCGTGCTTCGCATAGACAGCCTGTTTGAAAGGCTCGATGCCTACGCGTTCGACCACGTCGATAAAATGCTCATTGTCGCTGTCCCGCAGTCGCAGGTAGGTCGTAACGAGTTTTTGAACAACTTCCGGGATTTGCGCTCGCGCGAATGCCGGGCCGATGACGCGCCCAAGCAGTGCTCCACCCGCGCCAACGCGCCCTTCCTGACCTTGATTCGCGCCGTTCTGCCGGCCGCCCAGCGTTACCTGGTACCACTCCTGGCCGTTTTTATCGACGCCGAGTATGCCGATATGCCCGATGTGATGATGGCTGCAGGCGTTCATGCACCCTGAGATATTGAGGTCGAGCGGGCCGATGTCATGCAGATAGTCGAGATCGTCGAATTGCTGTTGAATGGCCCGTGCTACCGGAATGGAAGCGGCATTCGCCAGGCTGCAGTAATCGCCGCCGGGGCACGAGACGATATTGGTCAGCAAGCCGATGTTGGGAGTAGCGAGCGCTGACTCATCCAGTGCTTGCCATAACGCGAACAAATCCCGCTGGCGCACATCGGCCAGCACCAGATTCTGCTCATGCGAGACGCGCAGCTCGCCGAAGCTGTAGCGGTCGGCAAGCTCCGCCACGCACTCCATCTGATCCGCCGTAATATCCCCCGGCGCCGGACCCGTGGCCTTGAGCGACACGCTGACCGCCGCATAGCCCGGCTGCTTATGCTTGTGCACATTGCTGCGCAGCCAGCGGGCAAACGCGCGGTTGCTCATCGCAGGAGCTCCGTCGGGCTCATCTTCCAGCGCCTCGTACTCCGGCCATGTAAAAAGATGCGCGATGCGTTGCAATTGCGTTTGGGTGATCGTGTCCGGGCCGTCCTTGATGCGTTGCCAGAGTGTCTCGACTTCCTGCGCGAAAACCTCCGGCGTAAGATCCTTCACCAGAATCTTGATGCGCGCCTTGTACTTGTTGTCGCGGCGGCCATGCAGGTTGTAGATGCGCAGCACCGCCTGCAAATACGTAAGCAGATCCTGCCAACGCACGAAGGGCTTGATGGAATGCCCCACCAGCGGCGTGCGGCCCAGACCGCCGCCGACCCAGACGCGGAATCCAACCTCGCCGCCCTGCTCCATTGCCTGCAGGCCGATGTCGTGGACGCCGACAGCGGCACGGTCTGTTGCCGCACCGCTCACCGCGATCTTGAATTTTCGCGGCAGGAAGGCAAACTCGGGATGCAGCACCGACCACTGTCGGATAATTTCGCACCAGATCAGCGGATTGATGACCTCGTCAGCCGCGACGCCGGCCAGATGATCGGTCGTCGTGTTGCGGATGCAGTTGCCGCTGGTCTGGATGGCATGCATCTGCACGGTGGCAAGCTCCGCCAGAATGTCCGGCACATCCTCCAGTTTCGGCCAGTTGAGCTGGATATTCTGACGTGTGGTGAAGTGCCCGTAGCCCTTGTCCCAGCGCCGTGAAATTTCTGCCAGCTTGCGCAATTGATACGACGCCAGCATGCCGTAGGGGATGGCGATGCGCAGCATGGGCGAGTGCCGCTGGATATAAAGGCCGTTCTGCAAACGCAGGACGCGGAAATCGTCTTCGCTCAGCCGGCCGTCAAGAAAGCGGCGCGTCTGGCTGCGAAACTGGGCAACGCGCTGCTCAACCAGGGCCTGATCGAGTTCGTCGTAGTGATACATGGCACTCCACCGTCATTCAATGGGCGGAGCTTAAATCCGATACAAAGGGGATAACAGACTCAGTTCTGCGTATAAATACCGTATCAGATGCGCGTTATCGCTGCTTGATCAGCCGCCCCAATGTCACCATCGCGGAGGCAGCCCGGTCCTCCCAGGGATGCCCGTAATTGAGGCGGATGCAGTCGTTATAACTGCGCTGTGCCGAGAAGATCGGCCCCGGCGCGATGCTGATGCCGTTGCCCAGCGCCGCGCGGTGCAGTTCCAGCGCATTGGCGCCTTCCGGCAGTTTCACCCAGAAGAAATACCCGCCCTGCGGACGGCTGATGCGCGTGCCTTCGGGGAAGTGCTGCTCGATGGCTTCGAGATACTGGATCTGCTGCAGCATCAGGGTGTGACGCAGCTGGCGCAGGTGGCGGTCGTAGCCACCCTTGGCGAGATAAGCGGCGACAGCTTGCTGCGCGGGGATGGAAGTCGCCAGCGAAGTAGTCAACTTGAGCCGTTCGATCTGCTTCGCATAGCGCCCCGGCGCCGCCCAACCGACGCGATAGCCTGGCGCCAGGCATTTGGAGAAAGACGCGCAGTGCATCACCCAGCCCTCGGTATCGAAAGCCTTGGCCGGCGTGGGTCGCTTTTCACCAAAGTAGAGCTCGCCGTAAACGTCGTCCTCGATCAGCGGAATCCGGTAGCGCGTGACCAGTTCGACCAACCGCTTCTTGTGCGCGTCCGGCATCAGGCTGCCTTGAGGGTTCTGGAAGTTGGTCATCAGCCACACGGCTCTGGGGCGATGCGTCTGCATCGCCCGCTCCATCGCGTCGAGATCGATGCCGGTGACGGGATGGCTGGGCACCTCCACCGCCTTGAGGCCGCTACGCTCGATGGATTGCAGCGCC
Source organism: uncultured Methylobacillus sp. (assembly GCA_946481235.1). The sequence goes on from CAMLME010000194.1 coordinate 3,338, forward strand.
GCGTAGAAGGTCGGCGATTCGATCAGCACGGTGTCGCCCGGCCGCGTCACGGCGGCGAGGCACAGGTTGAGCGCCTCCAGCGCGCCATTGGTGATCACGATCTCCTCGACCGGCACCTGCACGCCGTCGATCATGTAGCGCAAGGCAATCTGTCGCCGCAACTCGATATCACCCGGCCCGAGATCCTCCACCGTGCGCCACGGATCCATCTTCTGCACGGTGGCAGCCATGCTGCGCCCCAGCCGCGCCATCGGGAACAGCAGCGGGCTGGGGAAAGCCGAGCCGAGCGGCACGCCCTTGCGTGCCCGGGTCGCTTCGAGTACCTCGAACACCAGCTCACTCACATCCAGTTCGGCGGGGGTATCCGTCATCACCGACGCCGGTTCCGGCAGCG
>CAMLME010000195.1 GCA_946481235.1 uncultured Methylobacillus sp.
GAGCGAAAGATGCCGTTGTGATGTTGCATCCAGAAATTGTCCGGCGCGGCGCGGCACTGCACCACTCGATGAGGGTCCTGAATGGCGGGATTTTCCTTCTGGCCGGGCGGCATATAGTCAGCCCATAAGCCTTTGGTCGCGGTGCGCCAACTGCTGCCGTTATCTTCGCTCAACCATACCCCGCCGCAGGAGACGGCGATGACAATGCGGTTGGCGTCGCGAGGATCGACGCAAATGGAATGGATACCCGGCTCGTCATAGCCTCCGCCCACCCATTGCTTGCGCAAAGGGTCATCCCACAGGCTACGCATCATTTCCCATGTCGCCCCGCGGTCGGTGCTTTTAAACAACCCGCCGGGAAGCGTGCCTGCCCAAAGCATGCCGGGCGCGCCCACTTCCATCGACCAGATCATTTTCAGGCTGGGGGCATCGTCGCCATCGATAGCGGCATAGGAAGGTACGCTCACTTCTTCCCAGTGCATGCCATCGTCGTCGGAGCGATGCAGCTTGGTACCGAAATGCCCGAGTTCAAGCGAGGCATAGAGCGTCTTGTCGTACGGATCCTGCAGAACCATGCCGACGGGTTCGCCAAGAAAATGTCTGCCATGAATCGCCCAGTTGCCGGGATCGCGTTGACGGATATCGAACAGTCCCTTGCGTGTCGCAACCAATACTCGATTAGCCATTGCCTGACCCTCCACGTTGGTGCTTAGCGCCTGTTTCAGCCGGCGCTTAACCGCCAGATAGTGCCTGCATGATATAAATTTCATCCGTGGGGCCGAGACTATTATCAAGCACGGTCTCGCGCGGCTGCATGGTTCCGCCCACAAAAATCGCCACATGCTTGCGCACCCGGCCCTGGTCATCCAGCACGTAATTTTTTAAACGTGGGAAATCCACAGCAGCCGCATCAAGCACATCGCGTACAGTCTCCCCTTGATATCCGGCAGGCTCAAGCGGCCCGACATCACTCAGCCTTTGAGCACATACGATATTCGCCATAAACAGCCCCTTACCAAGACTACTTTTTTCGAACCGGCTTTAAAGCGAAGCCTCCCTGACACAATGCGAGACTGCAGAAACAACGAAGCGGAAGTGGAGCAATCTCACACTTCCGCTTCACATCGACAACGAATGATCGTTATTTGACTTCAATTTTATTCTCGACAGAGGTAACGCCTTCTACTTCACGTGCAATTGCTACAGCCCGGTCCGCCTCTGCCTGGCTCTTGGCTGTACCGCTCAAATACACAACCCCGGCATGATCCGTATCCACCTTGATATGCATTGCGCTAACGTCTTTTTCCTTAGCCAGTTTTGCCTTGATTTTGGCAGTGATGACCGAATCTTTTACAAATTCCTTGGCTGCTGCACTACGGTCTTCGGTGTAATCACCCGCATATCCAGCAGCAGGTACCAGCAAGGAACCTACCAAGGCCAGGCTGATCGCAAATTTGCTTTTCATGATGTCCTCCTTCTGATTAGCCATTAGGAACTGTTTAGAACCTTGTGTTTCGCAGATCGTTCCGCACTGATTTCTTTTCCATCCAGTCCGTCAAACATCTTTTGTATCAGGAAATTGCCCTTGGACTTTGAATCCGCGCTATGATTTTTGTAAATACCGCTGTCGAACCATGAAAAACCATGATTCTCGCAAAGACTGGGAGTCTGATATGTTATTGCAACCCGTAATTCTCTCAGGCGGCTCCGGCACGCGCCTGTGGCCACTCTCCCGTGAAAAATACCCCAAACAACTGTTGCCGTTGATTGGCGAAGAATCCCTGCTGCAAGGCACCGTGCGCCGCGTCGAAGGCATCCTTGGCGTGGAAGTGGCGCCGACTATGGTGGTGTGCAACGAAGAGTATCGCTTCGTCATTGCCGAACAATTGCGCTTGCTGGGCAAGGATGGCGTGCTACTGCTGGAACCCGTAGGCCGCAATACCGCGCCTGCCTTGACGATGGCAGCACTGGAAGCGAATCGCAATGGGGAAGACCCGGTGTTGCTGGTCATGCCGTCGGATCATGTGATTATCGATACGGCCGCATTTCAGGAAGTCGTGAGGCAGGGCGCCGCGCTGGCGACAGCGGGCAATGTGGTCACTTTCGGCATTACGCCTGACTGCCCGGAGACCGGCTACGGCTACATCCGCATGGGGGAGCCGCTGGACGGAACAACCAACGCACCCTGCCGTATCGCCAATTTCGTCGAAAAACCGGACCGCGCGACGGCGCAACGCTACCTGGATGAAGGAAATTATCTCTGGAATAGCGGCCTGTTCATGATGCGCGCCTCGGTGTGGCTGGCGGCCATCGAGCAATGCCGCCCCGACATCCTGGCTGCCTGCCGCACTGCCTGGCAAGACCGGCAGGAAGACGGCCTCTTTGTGCGCATCGGCGAATCCGCCTTTGCCGCATGCCCGAGCGATTCCATCGACTACGCCGTGATGGAGCGTATTGCCTCCGGGCAGGAAAATCTTCCGGCGGGGGCGATGCTTCCGCTGACCGCAGGCTGGTCGGACGTGGGTTCATGGGATTCGCTATGGCAGGCGCTGCCCAAGGACGCGAACGGCAATGTGGCCCAAGGGGACGTCCTGCTGAGCGACTGCACCGATACCCTGGCCCTGTCCGGCGGCAGGCTGGTGACCTGCGTCGGGGTCAGCGACCTGGTCGTCGTGGAGACGCCGGATGCGGTGCTGGTCGTACACAAGGACAAGACGCAGGATGTGAAAAACATCGTCGACACCCTCAAGCGGCAAGGCCGTCCGGAGGGTCTGCTGCACCGCAAGGTGTATCGCCCCTGGGGCTGGTACGACAGCGTGGATAACGGCGAGCGCTTTTTGGTGAAGCGCATCGTCATCAAACCCGGCGCAATGCTGTCACTTCAGTTGCACCACCACCGCGCCGAGCACTGGGTGGTAGTCAGGGGTACGGCCAAGGTCACGCGGGGCGATACCTGCTATCTGGTGACGGAGAACGAATCGACTTTCATTCCGCTAGGAACCAAGCACAGGCTTGAGAATGTCGGAAAATTGCCGCTGGAGATTATCGAAGTGCAATCCGGCCCTTACCTGGGCGAGGACGATATCGTCCGTTTCGACGACCATTACGGCCGGAAGTAAGCAATCATGCGGGGCGAGCCAAGCGCCCCGCATTGTCCACCAAACTCATTTTTGGGCGAGCCTTTCGGCCAGCCTGTCGTAATAATCGGCCTCCAGTTGCAGGTTGCCGGAACGGGACGCGCTCATTTGCATCGTCAGGAGTCGCAGCTTGCGTAAGCCCACGCTGCGTTGCATACCTTCTGACGCATGGACGAGGCGCTCCAGTTCGGCAATATCTTTCATCGCCTGCACCTCTGACGGCACATACCCCGCATTCTTGAGAATGCGATAGGCCACGCGCAGCTCTTCGGGGATCAGCCTGTCGTCGTCCAGTTCCAGCGGTTGGCCGGCGCCGGGAAGATTTTCGAAATCGCCGCGCCGGGAAGCCTCGGCAATGCGCTGTTCTACGATGGCCTCAAACCCTTGCATGGTCCAATCAGGCGGCAGGCTTGGATTTCAGTGAATCCGTCAGGTGCGGGCTGAGCGTTTGCAGAATCTGCGAGAACACCTTGGGGTTGCCGGCGACGATATTGCCGCTTTCCAGCCAGCCCTCGTTGCCCTCGAAATCGCCTACCAGGCCGCCGGCTTCGTGCACAATCAGGCCGCCTGCGGCGATGTCCCA
>CAMLME010000196.1 GCA_946481235.1 uncultured Methylobacillus sp.
CGCGCAGGATGAAATCGCGGATAGCGGCGATTTCCTCATTGCAGACAGAGTGCGGCATAGGGTATTCATGCCACTCCACATCGTATCCGAATCCTTCCAGGAAAGTTCTCGAAGCACTGGCTGTCTTCAACGGAATGATGTCATCGAACTTGCCGTGCGCCATGAATATCGGAATGTGTTCATTTTCAGTACTGCGTTCGTTCTGCAATTTTTCGTGCAATGGCAGATAGGTCGATAACGCGATGATACCGGCCAGCGCTACGCCATGGCGAAGGCCGGTATGGAGCGCAATGGCTCCGCCTTGAGAAAATCCTGCAAGCACGATGCGGCTGGGTGCGATGCCGCGACTTTTCTCCTGGGCGATCAGGGCTTCGATCTGGGATTGCGACTGATGTATCCCGGTTTCGTCCTGCCGGTCCGCAATATCGCTGCCATAGATGTCATACCAGGCTGGCATGACATAACCGCCATTGATCGTTACCGCAATGGCAGGCGCATGCGGCAATATGAACCTGACATTCGGCATCGGTTGCAATGCTTCCACGACCGGGGCGAAATCATAGCCATCCGCGCCCAGACCGTGCAGCCAGATAATGCTTGCGTCCGGCGTTGATCCGGAACAGATTTCGAGTGATTGCAATGCGCTCATGACCATCTATACGGAATATAAAAGCAACATTCTGCCATGCCCGCGTCGCTCATCTGTTAAATCTGAAGCTTATACGATATGCTTGAAAGAAAAATGCTTTTAATTCATAGACATTCCATGCCAAATGACTAGCAACGGGTTTTTTCGACGCCACCGCATCCGCATTGTATTCAGCCTTGCGATCGTGCTGGTTTTCCTGGCGAATGCCATCGGCTCGCTGCCTTACGACTTCACCGCACGTCTTGAAAATTACGCCTACGATCTCCGGCTCAACTGGACGATGCCGAATACGCAGGACAAGCGCATCGTCATCGTCGATATCGATGAAAAAAGCCTGAAGGCGCAGGGGCATTGGCCCTGGAGCCGCGACAAGCTCGCGCGCATGGTCGACATGTTGTTCGATCGATACGGCATCGATGCGCTCGGCTTCGACGTAGTATTTGCCGAGAAGGATCAAAGCTCGGGCCTGCAGAGCCTGGAGGAAATCGCACGTACCGAGCTTGGCCGGGATGAGGGTTTCCGGTCGGCGCTGAGTAAAATCCGGCCGCGTCTCGACTATGACGGCCAGTTTGCGGAGAGCCTGAAGAACCGTCGCGTAGCCTTGGGCTATTATTTCCGGCACGACCAGAGCAACACGGGTAACGTTGGATTGCTTCCACTATCGTTATTCGAGAGAGGGAGTGTCAATGTCGACAATTTGGGCGTGGCTGGTGCCACTGGGTACACGGCGAATCTGCCCGAGTTGCAGAAAAGTACTGCGTGGGGTGGGTATTTCAGCGTCTCGCATCTGGATGACGATGGAGTGTTCCGGCGTCTGCCATTGATTGAAGTGCATGATGGTGCCGTTTACGAGTCGCTTGCGCTTGCGATGGCACGGCTGGTGCTGAACGCACCAGTTCAGCTTGGAATTGTCGAAGATGCCGGCTATGCCGAGTTGGAATGGCTGCAACTCGGCAGCCGCCATATCCCGGTCGATGAACATGCCGCAGCACTGATCCCTTATCGTGGCGTGGAGGGCAGTTTCCCTTATGTTTCCGCGTCAGATGTTCTGCAAGGCAGGGTTCCGCAAGAAGTTCTCAAGAACACTATTGTGCTGGTTGGTACAACAGCGGCGGGTCTGAAGGATCTTCGCGTAACACCCGTGCAAAGCGTATATCCCGGGGTGGAAGTGCATGCGAACATGATTGCCGGCATTCTGGATCAGGATATCAAGCAGCATCCTGCGTACACGGTTGGTGCGGACTTTCTTTTCTTGCTGTTTGCAGGATTGTTGCTGGCGCTGTTACTACCGGCGCTGAGTCCGCTCTGGGCGACAGTGGTGACGGTTGCGGTGACTTCCTTGATGGTCGCGTTCAACCTGTATGTCTGGCAGGAACTCAATCTGGTTTTGCCGATTGCTTCCCTCTTGCTGCTGGTTGCGGTTCTGTTCGTATTCAACATGTCCTATGGATTTTTTATCGAATCGCGCGGCAAGCGGCAGCTGGCCGGTCTTTTCGGTCAATACGTTCCGCCGGAGCTGGTGGGCGAAATGGCGAAAGACCCGGAAGCATTCAGTCTGGAAGGCGAAAGCCGCGAAATGACGGTGCTCTTTTCCGACGTGCGAGGATTTACGAATATTTCCGAGGGACTGGATCCCAAACAGCTCACACACCTGATGAACGAGTACCTGACGCCGATGACGCACGTCATCCACCGGCATCGTGGCACCATCGATAAATACATGGGTGATGCGATCATGGCATTCTGGGGCGCGCCTTTGCATGACGAACAGCATGCCCGGCATGCATTGCAGACCGCACTCGGTATGCTTGAAAGTCTCTCTGTTTTGCAGGAACAGTTCAGGGCCAAAGGGTGGCCGACGATCAATATCGGCATTGGGCTCAATACTGGACCGATGACGGTAGGCAACATGGGCTCCGAATTCCGCATGGCTTACACGGTGATGGGCGATGCCGTGAATCTGGGGTCGCGCCTGGAAGGACTGACAAAGGAATATGGCGTAAAAATTATCGTCAGCGAATTCACCCGGACGGCTGTACCCGATTTCGTGTTCCGCGACCTGGACCTGGTGCGCGTCAAGGGCAAGGACAAGCCAGTCGGGATTTACGAACCGATTTGCCCGGTTGGGGAAGACAACGAACAGATCATGGAGGAACTCGCGCTTTACGGCGAGGCGCTGGCATTATATCGTGCGCAACAGTGGAGTTCCGCCGAGGAGAAGTTCAGTATCTTGAAGCAACGCTATCCTGAACGATATCTCTATGACTTATATGCAAAACGTATTGTTTATTTCCGCGAGTACCCGCCGGGCGCTGGCTGGGATGGCGCGTTTACGTTCAAAACAAAATAAAAATGAAAAACAATAATTCAATCCAGGTCCGTATATTGGGCTGCAGCGGGGGCATCGGCGGCAATCTGCGCACGACCTCCATACTGGTGGATGACGACATCCTCATCGATGCCGGCACCGGGGTCGCCGATCTTTCCATCGAAGCCATGATGGCTATCGATCACATCTTCGTAACCCACTCGCATCTCGATCACATCGCCTGTATCCCTCTGCTGGTGGATACCGTCATTGGAATGCGCGAGAAACACATCACCGTCCATGCCACCAGGGAAACCTGGCAGATACTCAAGGACCACATCTTCAACTGGAAAATCTGGCCGGATTTCAGCGTGATTCCGGACGAAGTGGATCCTTTTCTCAGGCACCAGGAAATCCGGCTCGGTGAAACCGTCGATCTCGACGGCCGCAAGATAACGCCGGTTCCGGCCAATCACACGGTCCCGGCCGTCGGCTTTCAGCTCGACAGCGGCCGGGCGAGCCTGGTATTTACCGGCGATACGACAAGCTGTGATCCGCTTTGGGAAGCGCTCAACCGCATCGAGAATCTTAAATACCTGATTATCGAAACCGCATTCGGAAATGGCGAAGCTGCACTTGCCCAGCTCTCGCATCATCTTTATCCGTCGTTATTGTTCGAGGAACTCAAGAAGCTGAAAAGCTCCCCGGAAATTTTTGTCACGCACCTCAAGCCAGGCGAGGAAAGTGAAATCATGCGCCAGGT
>CAMLME010000197.1 GCA_946481235.1 uncultured Methylobacillus sp.
TTGCATGTCGTTGCCTATCATCGAGACGCGCGTCAGTACATCCGGTCCGTTGCCGATCAAGGTGGCGCCCTTCACCGGGTAGGTGAGCTTGCCGTCTTCGATCATCCACGCTTCGGCGGCGGAGAACACGAATTTGCCGCTGGTGATGTCCACCTGGCCGCCACCGAAGTTGACGGCATAAAGCCCTTTCTTCACGGAGCCGATGATTTCCTCGGGCGTCCTGTCGCCGTTGAGCATGACGGTGTTGGTCATGCGCGGCATCGGGATGTGCGCATACGATTCACGCCGGGCGTTGCCGGTGAGACCCATGCCCATCAGGCGCGCATTCAGCGAATCCTGCAGATAACCTTTGAGGATGCCGTTTTCGATCAGCACGGTGCGTTGCGTCGGCGAGCCTTCATCATCGATGTTGAGCGAGCCGCGGCGATTGGTGATGGTGCCGTCGTCGACAACTGTAACGCCGGACGAAGCGACCTGTTGGCCAATCCGTCCGGAAAACGCCGAACTGCCCTTGCGGTTGAAGTCGCCTTCAAGACCATGGCCGATGGCTTCATGCAGCAGGATGCCGGGCCAGCCGGAACCGAGCACCACGGTCATCGAGCCGGCCGGAGCCGGGCGGGCATCAAGATTGGTGAGCGCCTGGTGAACGGCCTTGCGGGCATAGTCCTCCAGCACCTCGTCGGTGAAATAGGCGTAATCGAAACGCCCGCCGCCGCCGGCCCCGCCTTGTTCGCGCTTGCCGTCCTGTTCGGCGATCACCTGGATCGAGACGCGCACCAATGGGCGGATGTCTGCTGCCATCATGCCGTCGTGACGGGCAATCATCACCACTTCATATTCGCCGGCAAGCGAGGCCATGACCTGTGTGATGCGGGGGTCGAGCTTGCGCGCATAAGCCTCCAGCCGTTCAAGCAGCAGGACTTTCTGTGCATCATTCAGGCTGGCGATAGGGTCATGGGGCACATAGAGCTGTTGTGCTTTCGTACGAGCCATGGCATTGGCACGATGCTCATTACCCTGTGCGGCGATGGCGCGCGTGGCTTCGGCGGCCTGTTGCAATGCAGGTAGGCTGATGTCGTCGGAATAGGCAAAAGCGGTTTTCTCGCCGGATACTGCCCGCACCCCCACGCCCTGATCGATGCTAAAGCTGCCGGATTTGACCTGACCTTCTTCCAGTCCCCAGCTTTCCGAACGGCTGTATTGAAAATACAGGTCGGCATAGTCCACCTTGTGCTTCATGATGCTGCCCAGCACGTTTTGCAAGGACTTCATGTCGAGCGCATACGGTGCCAGCAAGGTCGAATTCGCGGTGGCGAACAGGGTGCCCGGTTCAGGGCTGGAGGTGGAAGGAATGTCTTCAAGTTTCATGGTCAAGCAATCCTATCGGATGTTCATCGTATAGAGCGTCATCATACCAGTCCGTCAGTGGGCGGACCCTACGTAAAATCTGGAAACGGAGGGGTATTCTTTATTGGCTGGCTATAGGAGAGGACAGTTCTGGCGCGGAAATGTTCGCAATGGATGCCATGCGCCACGTATCCGCACCACACCTCGATGCAACGGAATAGAGGTCTTTGGCTGGTCGCATGCAGGAAAGCCCACTTTCCGGTGGGCTTTCCATTTGGATCAGCACTTGTGCAGTGTGCGGTGTTTCAGGGCCGGCAGGCTCTTGCGCAAGCTGGCCTGGTAGGCAGGGTTGAATCCGGCGATCACCACGCCAGAGCCTCGCGGCAGCCGATCGAGCACGACACCCCACGGGTCGACGATCATGCTGTTGCCGTGCGTTTCGCGACCGGAGATGTGGTAGCCGCCTTGTGCAGGGGCCAGCACGTAACACAGGTTTTCGATGGCGCGGGCGCGAATCAGGGTTTCCCAGTGGGCCTTGCCAGTAGTATCGGTAAACGCGGCCGGGACGACGATCAGGTCCACTTCACCCATCGCGCGATAGAGTTCCGGGAAGCGCAGGTCGTAGCAGATGGAAAGGCCGATCTTGCCCAGCGGCGTATCGAGGACAACGACCTTGTTGCCGGGCTCGATGGTCGTTTCTTCATGGTAATGCTCGCTGCCAAGATCGAGGCCGAAGAGGTGGATCTTGTCGTAGCGCGCCACCTGCTTGCCGGTCGGATCGTAAACCAGGCAGGCATTGCGGACCTTGTCCGGTGAGCTGGCTTCCATCGGGACGGAGCCGCCGATCAGCCAGATCTGGTGTTTTTTTGCCATATGCGACAGGAAGCGCTGGATCGGGCCGTTGCCTTCCTTTTCGCGTGCGGCGACCTTGTCGGTATCCTTCAGGCCCATGATTGCAAAATATTCCGGCAGCGTCACCAGCTTGGCGCCCTGGGCGACGGCGATTTCGATCAGCCGTTCGGTTTCGCTCAGGTTGGCAGAGACATTGGGGCCGGAAGCCATCTGGATGCCGGCAATCTTGACGATGCCGGGAGCGGTGGCCGCTTTGTTGGTGGTCTTGGCGGGTTTTGCTGTTTTTGTACGCGACTTGATGGGCATGGCGATTTCCGTAATGCTATTGTTATCTGATTCAAGCCTACCATAACCCGCGACGGGTTTCAGCAGTAAACTTCCGGCATCTGTTTCCCCGGGCGCTACTGGCCCAGGGGCGTAGCGGCCGCGGGCTTGTCGCTTTTCGTTTTCACTTCCTGCGGATCATCCCAGGTGCCGGTAATGTCGTATTCGTAGGCGATGAGTTTGTTGAACGGGTCGTTGAGCAGTTTTTGCGCGACGATGGCCGCAACACCTACTGCCGGACCGCCGGCAAATGCCGCGACCGAGAGGCTGTCGCTGATCGAAGGCGTGACCTTGATATGCAGGTTTTGCGTCTCGCGCGCCAGGTCGGTTTCCCCCTTGATCGCTACCTTGGCAGCCGGGCCTTCCATCAGGAAGTCGTCGCTGCGCATGATGCCATTGTCGATGCTGGCATTGACGCCGATCTTGTCGAACGAGAAGCCGGAACTGAAGATATCGCGAAAATCGAATGCGAGACGGCGCGGCAGGCTTTGTAGACTCAGCACGCCGAGCAGGCGTCCGACGCCGGGACGTATCTTGAGGAATTGGCCGTTTTTGGCGTCGAGCTTGAGTTTTCCGCCCAGCCCCGCGACGTTGAACTCGTGCGGGCTGCCCGGCCAGCGCAGGTTGCCGGTCAGGTCGGCAGTGCCGCCCTTGATGGTATCCGGGTAACCGAAGCGATCCAGGGTCTTGCCGATATCGTTGATGTCCCAAGTTAGGTTGAGCCGGGTATTCGGGCGCCGTTTCCAGCTGTGCCACACGCCATTCCCCGAGAGCGTGCTGTCGGGGTTGCTGATGACCAGCTTGTCGATGTTCCAGTCTATGCCCTGCTGACTGGCGACGAGTTCCATCCGGCCCAGTTTTTTCTGCTTGATTTCGAAGTTTTCGGCAATCACGTCCAGCGCGGGATATTGCATCTCTTTCTGCTGTTCGGGCTCGACCGGCACGCTTATTTTTGCCGGCGCGGGGCTGGGGGCAATCAGTGATTTGAGCCGGGCGACGATCTTGCCG
>CAMLME010000198.1 GCA_946481235.1 uncultured Methylobacillus sp.
CAATTGAAGTCTTTCATCTCAGTGGGCAGTACAACGTCGTCCACGCCGGCAACCTCACCAATGAAAGTGGGCAAGTCCACGGTATCGAAATCGCACGGCTTCAGGCCGGGACTACGCTGGCGCAACGCTGCCAGCGTTTCATCCAGTCCGCGTCCGATGCTGCTCGTGGCGGTGAAATGAGAAATAAGTAATGGACTCAAGGGAAAACCAACATAAGTAAAGAATTCATTATAGGGCCGCGTCGCGCAAGGTAACAAAACGGAGTCCGGCCGCGTGCGCCGATGCTATCAGGCCGGGTAGCACCTGCAAGATAACAGGCTCGCCGGAAACGGCTCTTGCCGCGTTGCCGTCGTGCAGCAAAAGTATCGCGCCCGGTTTCAGGCCGCGGGATAGTCTGGCTCGCACCTGCGCTACATCGCGCGTGCAGGTGTCGAACCCGCGCACCGTCCAGCTTGCCAGCTGCAGCCCGAGCCGTGCCAGCACCGGCTCCAGAAACGGATTGCGCAATCCTGCCGGGGCGCGGAAGAACTGCGGCCTATCGCCAACGATGCGACTCAGCGATTCCTGTGCGGCCGCGATTTCGCGAGCATAGCCTGCCGGCCCCAGCAGCGAAAAATTGTGGCGGTGATGCTGAGTGTGATTTTCGATGGCATGCCCGTGCCGCACGATTTCACGGCATAGCTCAGGGTGCAGTGCGGCCTTGCTGCCGATACAGAAAAATGTCGCTTTCACATTGTGACGCTTCAGGAGGTCCAGCACCCGCGGCGTCACTTCGGGATCGGGACCATCATCGATAGTCAGTGCGATTTCGTTTCGGCGCATGGATGCATCCGGCAAGCGCGTCCAGTTAATGCCCAGCCCACTGCTACGCGGTAACAGTCCCAGCGCCGTAATGACTATGTGGTTTGCCGCCACCGCCGCCAGTGCCCACGGCCACAACGCAAAATCGATGACGACGGCCAGCAACGCCAACAGATGCAACGCAATGGAAAAGCTCAGGAATACGGTAGGCCGCCAGCGTTGTTTATTCATCCCGTCCTCCGAAGCGCCGGTCGAGGAAACGATGCCACAGATCCCGCCACGCCGGCCAGTCGTGGCCGCCCGGAATGTGGTCTACATGCCAGGTCGGAAGGGCTTCCGCCATCATCTCATGACCGGGAGCAAAGCGATCCTCCGTACCGTAGCCCAGATGCACTTCGATGCTGCTTTTCTCATGCGATTGCAGCCAGCGCCAGTTGCGCCGCTCGGTATCATCCTCCGCCAAGTCGCCGGGCTGCCAGGAAAGGATACCTCCTGCAGCGGCGATTTCATTGGTCGTCATACGGTTGCCCGGATATGGCGCCATCAGGAACAGCCCTTCTACACAGCCCGGATACTGGTCAGCGTAACCCATCGCAACATAGCCGCCGATGGAAATCCCGACCAGCCAGATATGGCGATATCCGGCGGCCAGAGACGGCTCAATCAGGCTAGCGTGCAGCTGCGGCAGCGCCTGCTCGTCGGCTACGTGGTCGAACAGCAATTCGGCCAGGAGAAGATCCATGTCGATGCCGCGGTTGCGCACGGCATCGACGAAGCCCTCGCGCATGAAGTCTTCCGGTCCATGCAAGGCGCCGGGCAGCAGAATAGTCAGCGTGTCCGCCTGCCTGCCGGATCGGGCGAAGTCGGCTAGGCTACGCATGCCGCTTGGCGAAAATCGCCGAAAACAATAACGCCAGGATTACGCCCGGTGCGACGGTGACACCCATGGCCTGCAACACCGGCACACTGGAAAACGCCAGCAGGCCGAAGCCAAGTACGGTTGCGATGTTGGCGAGCAGCAATGACGCCATCGTGCGCGGCTGCAGGCTGGCGGCGTCGCTGTGATCGAAGAACAGCGCATAATTGGAACCGATGGCGACGATCAGCAGCAGGCCGATCAGATGCAGGATCATCAAGGGTTGCCCGAACAGCGCCAGCCCGGCAGTCACCGTCAGCACGGCCGCAGCCAGCGGCAGGACGACACGGGCAACGCGCGACGGCGAGCGCAGCGTCACCAGCAGCAGGGCAATAATCGCTGCCACGCCTGCCAGCGACAGCAGGATAGCCTCTTGCAGATATCCGAAATACAAATGGTCGGATTCGGCTTTCAGGTCAACGAACACCGCGCCCGGAATCCGATCCAGCGCTGCCTGTACCGCGGCAGTATCGATGGCACCGTTTTCAGGTGCAGTGAGCGGCAGCAGCGCATTCCAGCGTTCATGCTGGCGAATCAGCAACGCCTCGACCGCCATCGCCAGCGAAGTGCCTCGGAGATCGGTACGTTGCAGCATGGGCATCTGGCGTGCAGCCTCGACATCGGCGAGGAAGGGCTTGAACAGCGTTGGCCGCACCGGCAAATCACGCGTCGCTTCATTGAGTCGCGTTTCGAGTGCATCTGCCGGCGGCAAGCTGGCTTGGCGGGCACGCTGCGTCGCCTCACTGGGCAAATAGCGGCTGGGACTTTCGAAGCCGGCCAGCGCGCCTTGCGCCACCAGCGGCTGCAAAGCCAGCGACACTTGCTCGGCGGACTGCAGCGCAACCTCTTCGCTCTGGCCTCCCACCACGACCAGATAGCGCGCATCGGGCGCACCCATGGCGGCACGCAGGCGGGTATCCAAGGCCTGATCCGCAGCTGAAATCGGACTCAATGCCGCCAGTTCGCGATTCCATAAATTGTCGCGATGCTGATAGAGCACGATGCAGGAAACCGCGAGCAACAGCAGCGCAATCCAGCGCAAACGGCTCGCCTCTTGAGAAAGTCGCGCCAGCGCACCACCGGCGGCTGAGACATCGCGTATCCGGAAATCGGCAGGCAAAAGATGCGGCAACACAAAGCGCGTCATCGCCGCTGCTGCCAGCAGGCCGGCAATCGAATACAAACCAAGCTGCGCCAGGCCGGGAAAACCCGAGAACAGCAGCGCGGCAAAACCGAACACCGAAGTCAGCACGCCCAGCCGCACGGTCGGCCAGACGCGGCTCACCCAGCCGGAACGATCCGCTCCGCCCTGCTCCGATTGCAGGAAGAGATAAATCGAATAATCCACCGCTTCGCCGATCAGCGCCGTACCGAAGCCGAGCGTGATGCCATGCACCACGCCGAAACCGAGGCTGACAGCCGCGACCCCGGCCAGGATACCGGTTGCAACCGGCAGAAAGCCGAGCAGCAACGCGCGCGGCGAGCGATAAACAGCCAACAGCAGCGCAGCGATCAACAGCGAACTAACGATAAAGATCACTCGCACCTGATGCTTGATGGTGTCGCGAGCCAACACCGAAAACACGCCGGGGCCGGTCATGCGCAGCTCCGCCCCTGTTATGTCTTGGGCTGCCTCTTCGAATGTCGTTCGGACAGCGGTCATCGCCTGTTGCTGGGCATCGGTATCGGAGCCTGCGGCATGGGTTTGGAGCAGCAGCAGCGCGGTTTTTCCGTCTTGCGATGCCCACGCGCCTTCGATC
>CAMLME010000199.1 GCA_946481235.1 uncultured Methylobacillus sp.
GCCGCCAGCGTTCAATCTGAGCCAGGATCAAACTCTTCAGTTCAATCTCTGTTTTATGGCATTGCTGCCATGGTCACTCACTCAAAATACTGACTTGAATATTTTGTGCGAGCGTTAAATATAATTTGAGCATCGAAGCCTTGCGGCTCCGGGCACATCATCAAACGCCCACACTTATCGACTGTTGATTGTTAAAGATCCTGCATTTTCGCCGACGAAGCGTTGTGTTCGTCGTGCAGAGAAGTGAGATTATGCGTTACATCCTGCTAGTCGTCAACCCCTCTGTTTTTCGCTTCGTCGCTTGCGCGTCGTTGCGAGGGACAGAACTATAGCAAATGATCGGACTGTCCGCAAGGGCCTTCTTCTATTCCCGGATTTCTGCATTCTGTCGCACACCTGTGGCGGCTTTGCGCAAGGTTATCTACACTTGCCCCATATTCAATAGAAAGTCGCGAATGTTTCCCACACCGAAAGCCCAAGACACCGCTAAAACCATCCTGGCCTGGCTGCACCGTGGCTTTGATGCGATCACCGGCTGGGTGACGCAACTGTCTTGGTGGAAATTCTTCCTGTTCGCCGCACTCTCAATGATCGCGGCATCCATCTTGCAGGACGAACTATTCTCCCCTTCCCGCGACGAAGAAATGGCGATGCGCTCGCACAAGCGCAGCAAGACTGCCGACCCGAACATCACGATCGACGACAGCGGTATCCACTTCAATCCGCGCGCCGGCAAGATCAAGAAGCAGTCCAGCGAGTCCGAAGCCGGCGCGGAAGGGCACGGCGACGACATGGCCAATGCGCACGCGGCTGCCGAAGCTGCCGAGGCGGCCGCGGCAGCCGCTGCGGAGGCCGCAGCCCCCGCCCTGCCGGAAAATCCAGTTTCGCCCATGATCCCGGCGCCGCCCGAGCCGCCCGCAGCCAAGCGCAACAAGGCTAAGCCGCCTGTCGCACCGGCAGCACCGGTTGCCCCGATGCCGGGCGAGGAAGTCCACATCGAACTGCCGCCGCAAATCGGCGAAGAACTGTCGAATGCACTGGAACAGGCAGTCGATAGTGCAGCCGAGGAAAAGGTATCGCGCTACCACAAGCAAGCTTCGACCTGGTTCACCAGTTTCATCACCTTGCTGTTGCTGGCCCTTTTCGCGATGAAAGCGCTGGTTGGGGGCAAGAAGAAGGCCGAAGCGGAGGCACAGGTCGCCAATGCCGCTGCTGAGCGCGAGTCCATGCAGCGCCAGCTGAGCGAGGCGAAAATGCAGATGATGCAAGCGCAAGTCGAGCCGCACTTCCTGTTCAATACCCTGGCCTCGGTGGAACACTTGATCGAAACCGACCCGCCGCGCGCCTCGGCCATGCAGCGCAGCCTGATCAAGTACTTGCGGGCCGTCCTGCCGCAGATGCGCGAAAACAAGCTGACCAGCAGCCTGGGCAGCGAGGCGGACATGGTCGTCGCCTACCTGGCCCTGCTGAAGATGCGCATGGAAGAACGCCTGACCGTCGACTTCGACATTACCGATGGCCTGCGCTCGGCCGCCTTTCCGCCGATGATGCTGCAATCGATGGTCGAGAACGCCATCAAGCACGGCCTGGAAGGCAAGCCGGAAGGCGGCTACCTGAAAGTGCGTGCCGAGGTGGCCCACAACAAGCTGCGGGTGACCGTGACCGACAATGGCCTGGGCTTCGGCGCCAAACCGAGTACCGGTACCGGCCTGGGCCTGACGAATATCCGCGAACGCCTCAAACTGCTGCACGGCGACCAGGCTTCGCTGAAGATCGAGCCGAACCAGCCGAGCGGCGTGATTGCGATCATCGAGGTGCCATACCAGTTGGCGCGCGCCGAATAAGCGATTGCCATTAGCAGCGATCCATTGAATAATTGATACTTCTTATTTCATCAAGTAGAGCACCATGCCCACAGCAATTATTGCCGACGATGAGCGACTGATGCGTGACCAGCTGCGCATGCGCCTGGAACAAGTCTGGCCGGAACTGGAAATCCTCGGCGAAGCCAAGAATGGCGATGAAGCCATTGAACTGGTCGACGAACTGAAACCGGATTTCACTTTCCTCGATATCCGCATGCCGGGCAAGACCGGCATGGAAGCGGCCGCGGAGATCGGCAACAAGAGCAATGTGGTATTCGTCACCGCCTACGATGCCTACGCCGTCGAAGCCTTCGAGCGCGGCGCCGTCGACTACGTCCTGAAACCGCCTGAGCCGGAGCGTTTGAAGATCACGGTCGAGCGCTTGAAGAGCCGCCTGTCGTCGCCGGCTGCCAGCGCCGCGCAAGGCGCGGACATGGCCGCCATCCTGAACCAGCTGGCCGAAAAAATCGCGGCGCCCAAGCCAAAGTACCTGCAGTGGATCCAGGCCAGCATCGGCTCCGACCTGCGCATGATCCCGGTGGAAGAAATCCTGTTCTTCCGTTCGGACGAAAAATACACTTGCGTGCAGACCGACAAGTTCGAGGCCCTGATCCGCAAGCCGGTGCGCGACCTGGCCGAAGAACTCGACCCTTCGCTGTTCTGGCAAATCCACCGCGCCACGCTGGTCAACGTCAATGCCATCGAAGGCGTGACGCGCGATATCCGCGGCCGCCACCTGGTCATGATCAAGGGCCGCAACGACAAGCTCGAAGTAAGCCGCTCATTCCTGCACCTGTTCAAGCAGATGTGATCCATATCAAGCCGCCTGGCGGCTTGATGGTCTACGGTGTCCTGGTGGCTGCTGCCGCCAGGAGGCCGACATGAAACATCCCCGTACCCGCGTCCAGGGACGCCGCTCATCCGATTCCGCGTTGGCGGAAATCAGGGAGGATGAACGCGTCCACATCTCGCGCGAACTGCACGACGACCTGGGCCAACTGCTGGCCACCTTGCGCGTCGAACTCACGTTGTTAAAACAGTTGCCGCCCGGGTCCGCCGATGCGGCAGCGCGGCTGGCCAGCATGGATGCCCTGCTGCTCACGGCCATTGGATCCCTGCGCCGCATTGCAGGCAACCTGCGGCCGCGCGCCCTGGACGAAGGCGGCTTGTACTTTGCATTGGAATCACTGCGGCGCGAATTCGAGAAACGGCATGCCATCGGCTGCCAGCTCGACGCCATCCCGGAGGCATTGGCGCTCGATGAACACTACAGCACAGCGATCTACCGCCTGGTGCAGGAATCGCTGACCAATATTGCGCGCCATGCCGGCGCCAGTGCAGCCTTGGTGCGCTTGCAACGTGACCAAGGGGAACTGCGCATCGACATTACCGACGATGGGAGGGGCATCGCCGCGGGCGACATGGCCAAGGCGGATGCATTCGGGCTGCTCGGCATGCGTGAACGCGTCGCGGCGCTGCGCGGCAGCATCAGCGTCGACGGCAGCGGCGGCACGCGCGTTGCGATCCGGATCCCACTCCCGGCCGACTCGTGAAAAAAAACGGCGGGTCCGAAGACCCGCCAAAAGATCATGAATCACCTCGAGAGAGTG
>CAMLME010000200.1 GCA_946481235.1 uncultured Methylobacillus sp.
AATACAAGCTAGCAGAGCCTGGCTATGCTTATGCACGCATCACCCAATTCCAGGAACACACCGGGGCCGATCTCGCCAAGGCATTGAAGGCAATGCATGCTGAAAACAAGGGCGACCTCAAGGGTCTGATCCTCGACCTGCGCAACAATCCCGGCGGCTTGTTGAATGCCGCGGTCGGCGTTTCGGCCGCATTCCTGCCCAAGGACGAGCTGGTGGTATACACCGAAGGCCGCATCGAAGACGCCAAGATGCGCCTGACCGCAAATCCGGAAAACTATGTACGCGGCGGCCCCAAGGACGATTACAACCGTGACCTCCCGCCCGAAATGCGTGATGTGCCGATGGTGGTATTGATCAACGGCGGCTCGGCTTCGGCTTCCGAAATCGTCGCCGGTGCGCTGCAGGATCACAAGCGCGCTATCGTGCTGGGCACGCAAAGCTTCGGCAAAGGCTCGGTACAGACCATCCTGCCGATGAACAACGGCACGGCGATCAAGCTGACCACGGCGCGCTACTTCACGCCGAAAGGCCGCTCGATCCAGGCGACCGGCATCGTTCCCGACATCCAGGTGGAGGAGGCGACGCTGAACCTGGCCGAACAGGGACTCAGCATCCGCGAGGCCGACCTCAGCCGTCACCTGCTGAACCCCAAGGATAACGGCACCCCCATGACGCCCGAAAAACCGAGCAAGGTCATCACCCCTGAACCGGCTGCGCCTGGAACCGAAAAGGCCGATGACAAGGTTGCGCCTATGGAACCGGGTTCCAAGAACGACTTCCAGTTCAACCAGGCCGTCAACCTGCTCAAGGGCCTGCAGATCCTGCAGAAGAAGTAAGCTTTACGGAGAAACACGCATGGGCGGCCATCGTGCCGCCCATATCTTTTATGATCGCCGACACCGCAGACCGCCCCAACACCGCACTTGCCGCGGAAGCAGACCGCTGCGTCGCCTGCGGCCTGTGCCTGCCGTACTGTCCGACCTATCGCAAGACGCAGTCCGAGGCAGACTCGCCGCGCGGCCGCATCCAGTTGATCAAGGCCGTCGCAGAGGGAACGCTGCCCGCCAGCCCGCGCTTTGCGCAACATATCGACCTTTGCCTGTCCTGCCGCGCCTGCGAAAGCGCCTGTCCCAACGGCGTGCGCTATGGCGCGCTGGCGGACAGCGCGCGCGCGATCATCGCCGGCAAACCGGGGTGGAAACAACGCGCAATCACCTGGCTGCTGGAGCACCGCACCGCAACCGCCCTGGCGGGACGCATCGCCCGCTTCGGCCAAGTCACCGGCCTGCGTCGAATCGCTATTGCACTGCTGCCCGGCCTCAAGACTGCCGCAGAACTCCTGCCAACGGTACCGACGCAGGAAACCTGGCGCCCCTGCTATCCAGCCAATAATGCCAAGGGCGAGGTTGCGCTGTTCCTCGGCTGCGTGACTTCCATCGCCGACACCGACACGCTACGCGCCGCCATCCACGTACTCAATCACCTCGGCTACACCGTGCGCGTACCGCAGGAACAGACCTGCTGCGGCGGGATCGCGCGGCAATCCGGCGACGTGGAAACTTCGGAACGCATGCTGGAGAAGAATGCCCGCGCCTTCAGCGAGCAATCCGACCTGCCCGTGATTTCCGTCGCCAGTGGCTGCGGCAGCGGCCTGCGCGACCACATGGGCAAGCAGGTCACCGATATTTCCGCCTTCCTCGCCACCGCCGACTGGGGCGACATGGTGCCGGACGCGCTGCAAGGCGTGATTCACGTGCACGACGCCTGCACGCTGCGCAACGCAATGCGCCAGCACAGCGAAGTCTACACACTGTTGAAGCGTATCCCGCAAGCCGATGTCCGCGCCCTGCCCGGCAACGGACAATGCTGCGGCAGCGCCGGCACCTATATGCTGACGCAACCGGAAATGGCGCAGCGCCTGCGCGATGATAAAATCAGTGCATGCGCGGAATCCGGCGCCAGCCTGCTGGCAACATCCAACATCGGCTGCGCGCTGTACATCGCCGCCGGCCTGCGCGAATCCGGCATGAACGTCGAAATCGCGCATCCTGTCGTAATTCTGGCCAAACAATTGGGGTGGAAAAAATGAACCTGATCGACCGTGTCATCACCGAATTCGACCAAGGCCTGCGTACCGTGCTCGCCGAGGCGCAAACCCTGCGCCCCTTCCCCGACCGCGACAAGAGCGAAACCCAGCTCAGCGACTCTGAAAAGCGCCACGCCGCCGCGCTAATGCGCATCAACCACAGCGGCGAAGTCTGCGCCCAGGCACTTTATAACGGACAAGCGCTCACCGCGCGCAACCCGGCCACGGAAGCCGCTTTGCGCGAAGCCTCACAGGAAGAAACCGAACACCTCGCCTGGTGCGAAAAACGCATCAAGGAACTCGGCAGCCACAAAAGCTTCCTCAACCCCGTCTTCTACGCCGGCTCGTTTGCACTGGGCGCCTTCGCCGGCGCGCTCGGCGACAAATGGAACCTCGGCTTTCTTGCCGAAACCGAAAACCAGGTCGGCAAACACATCGAAGGCCACCTCAAGCGCCTGCCCGAACAAGACGAAAAAAGCCGCGCCATTCTCGAACAGATGAAAATCGACGAAGCCAAACACGCCACTACCGCAATTACGCATGGCGGCGCGCAGTTGCCCTTGCCGGTCAAGCTGGCGATGCAGCTTTCCTCAAAGATCATGACCAAAACAACGTACTGGATTTAGATATGACGCAATTCAAAGCCAACCTCGACACCTTTCCCGCCATTGACGGCATCGCCCGCCTGGAACTGCTAGATAGCAACGGCAAGATCGTCGGCACCATCGAAAACAAAGCCGGCAGCCAAGGCTCATTGCGGCTGTATCTGCATCTCGCAAACCTGTACGGCAGCATTACGCCGGAAGCTGCAGAAAAGGGCTGTGAGCTATATGCCGAGCATACGGAAGACGCCGAGGAAAATCCGGGCAAGCACCCGAACATTGACCGTCTGTTTGAAGTGATCGAAAAAAAACAGCCGCTGACGATACGCAAGATCGCAGCCTGATAAAAAGCCGGCAGATGCCGGCTGATTATTCTCTTTTCATAAGTGGCTGTACTTCAGGTGTAGCGAAGGGTTAGGCATCCAATGCCTCACGTTGAAACTTCTCCATGGCTGGCGACAGCTTTTCTTCGAGTAGCCAGTAGTTGTCGATCGCTCTGAAGGGCATATCTTTGGCTTCTTGCTCTAGGTCAATCTTGACTAGGATTGGATCCCCCTCGTCCCAGTGCTTCAGGCTATTCTTTGCGCGATTAGCACGGTCGACTATTTGCTTGGGTGGGGTTGGCTCGCCATACAGCCGCTCCTGAATTGCGCAAACTGCCTTCTTCAGCGATTCGAGCGAACTTTCTTTACCAGCCGCAGTTAACAACTTCCCGAAGACTTCGTCGGCCGCACCGGCGAGGGTAATCACGGATGCGTAGTCGTCCCCCGCGAAATA
>CAMLME010000201.1 GCA_946481235.1 uncultured Methylobacillus sp.
ACATCGCCGGCATCAGCCACGTCATCAACTACGACCTGCCGAAGTTCGCCGAAGATTACGTGCACCGTATCGGCCGTACCGGCCGCGCCGGTCGCAGCGGCATTGCCATCTCCTTCGCTGCACATGGCGAACGTTTCCAGTTGCGCAAGATCGAGCAGTACACCGGTCAACGTCTGGAAGCTGCCGTGATTGCCGGCCTGGAACCGCAGCGCAAGCCGCAAACCAGCAATGGCAAGCCCGGATTCAAGTCCGGCTTCAAGCCTGGTGCCAAGTTCGATGGCAAGCCGGCGCACAAGCCCCGTGGCCAAGGCCAGGGTTACGGCGGCCAGAAGCGTCACGACGGCGAGAAGTCGTCGTTCAAGCCGCGCGGCAATCGTAGCTTCGCGTAATCTTTGCACTTGCTTCGCCAAGCCACCATGCTTTTCCGGTGACTTGGCGATTCAATGGCAGTTGAGGATAATTTAACCCTGTGACGACTGAAACCACGACCTTTGCCTCACTCAACCTGGCGCCCGAAATTTTGCGAGCCGTGGAAGATGAAGGCTATACCAAACCGACGCCGATTCAGGCGCAAGCGATTCCCATGGTACTGGATGGCCGAGACCTCATGGCCGGCGCCCAGACCGGAACCGGCAAGACCGCCGCGTTCACCCTCCCCTTATTGCAGAAACTGTTGCCGTTCGCCAGCACCAGCGCCTCGCCGGCACGTCATCCGGTCCGCGCCCTGATCCTGACGCCGACGCGCGAACTGGCAATCCAGGTCGAGGAAAGCGTCAAAACGTATGGCAAGCATGTGCCATTGCGCTCGCTGGTCGTTTTCGGTGGCGTGGATATCAAGACACAGACGCCGCACCTGATGCGCGGCGTCGAAATCCTGGTGGCAACACCGGGCCGCCTGCTCGATCACGTCGAACAGCGCACCGTACAACTCAACCAGGTGCAGATGCTGATCCTGGACGAAGCCGACCGCATGCTGGACATGGGCTTCCTGCCGGACCTCAAGCGCATTCTGGCTTTACTCCCGAAGCAACGTCAGAACCTGATGTTTTCCGCAACCTTCTCGAACGATATCAAGAAGCTTGCCGACGACTTCCTGACCAACCCGACACTCATCGAAGTCGCGCGCAGCAATGCCGCGGCGGAGAATGTCACGCAGAAAATTTTCCGCGTGCCGCAGGACGAAAAGCACGCCGTGCTGGCCGAGCTGCTGCGCAATGAAAATGCGCAAGCTATTGTCTTCACCAAAACCAAATTGACCGCTAGTCGCTTGGCACGCCTGCTGCAACGTGATGGCATTGCCGCCGACGCGATTCATGGCGATAAAACCCAGCAAGAACGCATGCAAGCCCTGGACGCGTTCAAGCAAGGCAAGATCACCACGCTGGTAGCCACCGATGTGGCCGCCCGTGGCCTGGATATTGACCAACTGCCGATGGTGATCAACTACGAAATCCCGCACGCGCCGGAAGACTATGTCCACCGCATCGGTCGTACTGGCCGCGCAGGCGCACTGGGCGTGGCCATCTCGCTGGTTTCGCCGGAGGAAGAGAAATACCTTAAGGAAATCGAAAAGCTGATCAAGCGCGATATCCCGCAGGAAGAGCCTCCGCGAGCCGAACGCAGCGCCAAACCCAGAAGCGAACGTCGCCCATCCGCAGAGCGCGAGACGCCGATCCCGCGCACTCCGAAAAAATCGAGCGACCCCTGGTTCGACCGGCCTTACGAACCGGACCTGAACAACGACGCCCTTGTACGCCATACGCCACGCCCGACTTCCAAGCAGAAGCGGGAAATTCCTGCTCTGCTTGGCGGCTTGCTGCGTAAGGACTGATTTACATCACGCGGCTTTAGGCATGCCCCCGAACAACGCTTCGTGGGTCTGCTGCCCGATGTCGAACACCACGGCCACGGCATTCTCCACGCCTATCCTGATCGGGGGGCCGAAACGCGATACGGCAAAGTTGGCACGGCGCATCATGCGCTCGATGGATGTCGTGGTAACGGTGACGTAGCTCTCGATACCCATGCGGTCGCCGAAAGTTACAATTTCGCGCAGCGCATCCAGCGATAATCCGGAAAAACCGAATCCCTGCGGGCCGTCCGCTTCGATAGCAAAACGGCTCAACTCCCATATTTTCGGATTTTCAGGCGCAGCCGCGCCATGCAATAGTTCCGGGAATGTATCCTTCAGCATATACGGACCCTCGGTAGGCAAGGCCCTCCAACAGCCTTTCAGCGCATTGCTCTGGTCGTGGATCATCATGTAATAGGGATCGAGCGCATCGTAACCATCGATTTCCATGCCGCTCATAATCGGCACGTCCCATCCCATACGCTCCTTGAATACCTTGGCGCGCAGTTTGTACATATCCCACAATTCCCTGCTTTCAAAATCCTTTCTTGGTGCAATTCTGATCGAATGAGCCATGATGCGTTCTCCTTTGAGATTACTGGATACCCAGCACGCATAAAAAACTATGCTCATTGCATAACTTTTGTAACTATCAGAACTGATAGGTTTTTTGAAAATACGCTTGGTGCAGAATTGCGGTAAGGCTCGCAATGCGGCCTCTAACTTGGAGGAATGAAGATTGAGACAGCATCAATTTGCACTGAAGGAAAACATCCATCGTCACGCAAACCCGAGCACGTCCCGGCAACTCGATAAGCAACTGGATCAGAAATCGTTACGGGAATATCGTATCGCCAGACTGGAGAATCAGACGCACTTCTGGTCGCGCTTCGGGGTGACGCAATCGCGGGGAAGCCGTTTTGAACTTGGGATGGAGATTCCGCCGCCGGTCAGTATTCTGCTAAAGCTGTACCTTAATGGCGTCATTGATGATCGCGATTTGCGTAGCGTGCATGCCGAAGGCAGTTTGATGGAGTGAGAAATACTCCGTCAGGAGGGATAGATCATTCCCAGGCGGATGGCTTTGACCACCGCCTGTCTTCGCGTGGTGACATTCATCTTGCGCCGAATGTTGCTGAAATGAAAATTGACCGTAGCCTCGGTGCATAGCAATATCTTCGCGGTTTCCCACGAGGTTTTCCCGACTGCGCTCCACTTGAGGCACTCGAGTTCGCAACGCGTCAACTCGGGCCTTTCGCCAGGAATCAATGGCGCGCGACGAAACTGAGCGGAAGATTCGAAAATGAAATCGCGGAGGCATGAAACTTCCGGCATCTTGTCATAGGCATGCTGCATGAAATCCTTGCCCGCCCGCGTATCACTGACGAAACACAGGATGCCCACCTCACCGTTGGGGCCGTGAATGGGCAAGGTAATGCCCGAGCGCAGGTTGTAGCTGCATGCTTCTTCGTACATTTCCTGCTGGCGCCGGGTCGAGAACAGTTCAGGCGACCAGATCAAAGGCGTCGATTTGGTCAGGCAATGCGTTACGGTGGGATCGACATAACCCAGGGATTCGTCGTCGTATTTGGCGCGCCAGTTGGATGA
>CAMLME010000202.1 GCA_946481235.1 uncultured Methylobacillus sp.
CGGCAGAGTTAAAGGCCGACCTCGTGCTGGTTCATCATGGATATTTCTGGAAGGGTGAGGATGCGTGCGTGACCGGTATCCGGCGTGCGCGACTGAAATTCCTGCTTGAGCGTGATATCAGCCTGGCTGGCTATCATTTGCCATTGGATGCGCACCCCGAACTTGGCAATAACGCAAGATTGGCGAATTTGCTTGGTTTTGAGGTTGACGGATGGTTCGGGGAACAGTCCATTGCGATGCATGGGAGATTGAAACAGCCGGCGGCACTGGCGGACTTGGGAGAATTAATTTCAGCGCGACTGAGCCGCAAGCCCATGCTGGTCGGCGATGTCGATCAGTGCATAAAGCGCATCGCCTGGTGCACCGGCGCCGCCCAGGATTACCTGGAGTTGGCGGTGACGATGGGTGTGGACGCATTCCTGACGGGAGAAGTCTCGGAGCGCACAGTTCATCTTGCGCGAGAGTCAGGAGTCGCCTTTATCGCTGCGGGGCATCACGCGACCGAACGTTACGGTGTCCAGGCCTTGGGTGAGCATCTCGCGCAACACTTTGGTATTAGTCATCATTTTGTCGATATCGATAACCCGGTTTAGCCTTATTTCCCGTTTAAGTTTTGCTTAGAAATCTGTACAATCACGTCCTTTTAGAAAACATACTCCAAGGTATAGTGATGGCTGACCAAGTAGTGGATCACAGCAAGCGGCGTTTTCTGATTGCTGCGACGGCAGTGGCGGGAGGTGCGGCGACGGTAGCCGTGGCAACTCCATTCGTCATGAGCATGTTGCCAAGCGAGCGCGCCAAGGCCGCCGGTGCGCCGGTGGAAGTGGATATCGGCAAAATCGAGCCCGGTTCGATGATAACCGTCGAATGGCGCGGCAAGCCGGTCTGGATCGTTAATCGCACCCAGGAAATGCTGGACCAGCTAGGCAAGATCGACGACAAGCTGAGCGATCCCAAGCTCGAGGTTCCGCAACAGCCTGACTATACCAAAAACGCAACGCGCTCCATCAAGCCCAACCTGATGGTGGTCGTTGGCATCTGTACTCATCTCGGCTGCTCCCCGTCCTCCAAGCTCAAGCAAGGCGAAGAAGGCATGGGCGACGATTGGCCGGGCGGCTTTTTCTGCCCTTGCCACGGCTCCAAGTTCGATCTGGCCGGTCGTGTATTCAAGGGTTCGCCCGCTCCGATCAATCTGGAAGTGCCGCCGCATTACTATCTCAGCGATGCGCGAATGTTGATCGGCGAAGATGCCAAGGGAGCGTAAAGAATGAATAAATACATGAGCTGTGCGCTGAACTGGGTGGATGAGCGTTTCCCGTTGACCGCTAACTGGAAGGCGCATCTTTCCGAATACTACGCGCCGAAGAACTTCAATTTCTGGTATTACTTCGGCTCGCTGGCGATGCTGGTGTTGGTCCTGCAGATCGTCACAGGCATTTTCCTGACCATGCATTACAAGCCGGATGCGGCAATGGCCTTCGCTTCGGTGGAGTACATCATGCGTGACGTGTCCTGGGGCTGGCTGATCCGCTATATGCACTCTACCGGCGCCTCGATGTTTTTCGTCGTGGTTTACCTGCACATGTTCCGCGGCCTGCTTTATGGTTCCTACCGCAATCCGCGCGAACTGATCTGGCTGTTCGGCGTGGCCATCTTCCTGTGCCTGATGGGCGAGGCGTTCTTCGGCTATCTGTTGCCGTGGGGCCAGATGTCTTACTGGGGTGCGCAGGTGATCGTGAATCTGTTCGCGACGATTCCGTTCATTGGGCCGGATGTGGCCGAATGGCTGCGCGGCGATTATCTGGTGTCCGATGCAACGCTTAACCGCTTTTTTGCTTTCCATGTAATCGCGCTGCCGCTGGTGCTCCTGGGCTTGGTTGCTGCTCACATCATTGCACTGCATGAAGTCGGCTCCAATAATCCCGACGGCATCGAGATCAAGAAAAACAAGGATCCCAAGACCGGCATTCCGCTTGACGGCATTCCGTTCCATCCGTATTACACGGTGAAGGACATCGTTGGTGTGGTTGTCTTCCTGATCGTGTTCTCGGCAATCGTGTTCTTCGCGCCGGAAATGGGCGGTTACTTCCTCGAGGCGAATAATTTCGTACCGGCCGACCCCTTGAAGACGCCGGCGCACATTGCCCCAGTCTGGTACTTCACGCCGTATTACTCCATCCTGCGCGCGGTGCCGCCGGTGCTCAACTCGCAATTCCCCGGCGTGATGGCCATGGGCTTGTCAGTGATGATTTTTGCGGCACTGCCGTGGCTGGATCGTAGTCCGGTCAAGTCCATCCGCTATCGCGGTGCGCAATACAAATCCTGGTTGGCTGTTTTTGTGGTGAGCTTCCTGATCCTGGGCTACTTGGGGACAGAGCCTTCGAATGTGTGGGGTCAGTTCGGGACGGGCGTGCCGGTTCTTGGCGGTGCGGATCGCGCTACCGTGGTGGCGCGGGTGCTGACGGTGGTGTATTTCCTCTTCTTCGCGCTGATGCCGTGGTACACCAAAAATGACAAGACCAAACCAGTGCCGGAAAGGGTGACGGGATAATGAAAAAACTGCTATTCATGTTCGGATTGTTGTTGCCGCTGGCGGTTGTGGCCAGTGAGGATGTGCATCTGGACAAAGCGCCGATCAACCCTGACAGTCATGCGTCTCTGCAGCGCGGTGCCAAGGTGTTCGTGAATTATTGCCTGAATTGCCACAGCGCTACTTCCATGCGTTACAACCGCCTGAAGGACATTGGCCTTACCGATGAGCAGATCAAGAGTAATCTGCTTTTTGCCGGTGAAAAAGTGGGTGAAACTATGCAGGTGGGAATGAAGTCGAACGACGCAAAAGCGTGGTTTGGCGCACCGCCGCCGGATCTGTCGGTGATTGCTCGTTCGCGCACGCCGGATTGGTTATATACCTATTTGCGCGGGTTCTACCGCGACGATGCACGGCCTACCGGCTGGAATAATGTCGCTTTTGCCAACGTCGGCATGCCGCATGTGCTTTGGGAATTGCAAGGCGAGCAGCGGTTGCAGGTTCAAGAAGTCAAGGATGCTGATGGCAATAAGGTTGAAACCCATCAGCTGGTCTTGGTCAAGCCTGGCACCATGTCGCCATCCGAGTACGACAGCATGGTGGCGGACCTGGTGAATTACCTGGCGTTCATGGCGGAGCCTGCCAAGGCAAAGCGTCTCCAGCTCGGCATTATCGTGCTGCTGGCTCTGGCGTTCTTTTTCATGATCGCGCTCGCGCTCAAGAAGGAATTCTGGAAAGACGTACATTAATTATCATTGTTGTTGCGGGAGGTTCCGGTTTTCCGGAGCCTCCTTTTTGCTTTTAATCGAGATCGGACACAGCTTATGATGACCTTATATTCGGGCACGACTTGCCCTTACAGCCAGCGCTGC
>CAMLME010000203.1 GCA_946481235.1 uncultured Methylobacillus sp.
CAGGGGTTCGGCGTGAATCTCGGTATTCTGCAGGAAGCTCACGAGGCGGCCCTGTCGCTGAAACGCGGCACGGTGGGCAATAACGTGATGTATTTTGAAACCGGGCAAGGCTCGGCGCTTTCCGCCAACGCCAATTTCGGTGTAGACCAGCAGACCGTCGAAGCCCGCGCCTACGCCATCGCACGGCATTTCTCGCCGCTGCTCAGTAATACCGTGGTCGGCTTCATCGGCCCGGAGTATTTATACGATGGCAAGCAGATTATACGCGCCGGGCTGGAGGATCATTTCTGCGGCAAGCTGCTGGGCGTGCCGCTGGGCTGCGACGTGTGCTACACCAATCATGCCGAGGCCGATCAGGACGACATGGATACGCTGATGACGCTGCTGGGCGTGGCCGGCATCACTTTCATCATGGGCATCCCCGGCGCGGACGACATCATGCTCAATTACCAGACTACTTCCTTCCACGATGCGCTCTACCTGCGCAAGGTGCTGGGCCTCAAGCCTGCGCCGGAATTCGAAGCCTGGCTGAAGCGCATGAACATCATGGACGAGCAGGGCGAGGTGCGGCCCATCGCGTCGTCGCATGCCATCCTGCAAAACATGCCGCGCAATCTGTTGGCTGCCGGGAAATGACAATGAGCGATTCCGACGAAAACACACCCTTGTCCGCCGATCCTTGGCGCCAGTTGAAAGCCTTCACCAGCGCGCGCATTGCGTTAGGCCGGGTGGGCAGCAGCCTGCCGACGCAAGAAGTGCTCGATTTCGGCATGGCCCACGCGATGGCGCGCGACGCCGTGCATACCCCGCTGGATGTGGAGGCTTTTTGCGCGGAACTGCACGCGAGTGGATTCGAGACCGTGCGGGTGAAAAGCGCCGCGCCGGATCGCGCGTCGTATCTGCTGCGCCCGGATCTCGGTCGGCGGCTGTCGGAGGAGTGCGAGTCGCTGCTGCGAGCGTCGGCTTGCAAGGAGACGGAGGTGCTTTTCGTTGTCGGCGACGGGCTTTCCTCGCTGGCGATCGCCAACCATGCGCGGCCGCTGCTGGAAGCCCTGCGTGCGTCGATGCCAGCCGGGCAAGGCAGCGTTCCGGTGGTGGTCGCCACTCAGGCGCGGGTGGCGCTGAGCGACCCGATTGGGGAGCTTTTGAACGCCCGTATTGTGGTGATGCTGATCGGCGAGCGACCGGGGTTGAGTTCGCCGGACAGCCTGGGCATCTACATCACTTACGGCCCGCGCATTGGCCGGCAGGATTCCGAGCGCAACTGCATTTCCAACGTGCGGCCCGAAGGCCTGAATTATCAGGCGGCCGCACGCAAGACCCGCTGGCTGGTCGACGAGGCGCTACGCCTCAGGCTTTCCGGTATCGGGCTCAAGGATCAGAGCGACGTGGTCGAGATCGGCGCAGCCAGCAGTCCGGGACTGGCTGACAAGTCCGAGCCAGTCGGTTTGCCGTAGCGGCGCAGGGACTCCGACGGCAGTTCGCCGAACAGTTTTTTGTATTCTTGCGAAAAATGGCCGAAGTGCCAGAACCCCCACGCGGTCGCGGCGTCGGTGACGGATTGTCCTTCTTTCAGCATCTGGCGCACGCCGTTGAGACGTTGGGCCCGCAGATACGCGACCGGGTTCATGCCCACCTGTTCCTGAAAGCAGTATTGCAGGGTACGGCGGCTGATGCCCAGCTCGCGACAGAGTTGTTCGATATCGAGCGATGCATCGGGCGTTTCCCGCAGAATGTCGCGCGCCTGCCGGACAATGCTCCAGCGCTTGTGCGGGGTTGTCTCCTCGGCGGTGTCGGCGCCTTGTCCGTCATCGAGAACGTCGATCAGGCAGGAAAGCACGCCGCCGCGCAATTGCCGGCGGAAATTCTCGCTTTGCAGCAGATGGGGATATTCGCGGCACAAGGCGAACACCAGCGACAGGAATTCGCCCGCCTCGCGCATGACCGTCGGCGACACCGGTTTCAGCCGGGCGCGCTCACCTGAGGCGCGCTTTTCGAGCAACCATCCCGGCATCGCACTCTCCGGTGCGACGATGCCGCCCATGACCAGCCGGGAGGGGGAGTAAAACTCGAACCCGCCGCGCCCCGAAAAAATATGCACGGTATTCGGCTGCAATGCCTCTCCGCAAAAGGTGCCGTGGGCGCCGCCGCGCAAGGGAATGCCGACGGCGCAGATGCCATCCTCCAGCTTGCCGCTCTGGAACAGCGCCTGGCTGGTGGATTCGGCAAACAGATTGATGTCTTCGAACAGCAGTTCGACGATGGCGCCGCTGAAACTGCCCGACGAAAGCTGCGCGTAATGCTGATGCCAGCCCTCCAGCAGCGAAGCCTGTTCGTCGAAATCCTGCGTCCTGGCCTGTTTGACGCGAGGCGTGTTCTGGTGGAAAGGGCTCATGTCGTTGTTTCCTTGTTGACGACAGTTCTAATTGTAGAAAACAGCCTGAGTTGGATACTGATAGCTTCTTGATATAAAAGCAATATCCAGACCATCGTAAAAAAGCCGGCTCCAGGCTTGGAAACTATTTTTTTATGCTTACCCGTGGTGCATAAACGGCGTTTGATGCTTCCCGATGGAACCTGATGCGGTAAAATTGCGCCCCTATGAATATCAATATCGCTCATATCGACTCCCTCGATCAGGAAGGCCGCGGTGTCGGCCGCATCGAGGGCAAGGTTATTTTTATCGACGGTGCCTTGCCGGGCGAAACCGTCACGTACCGCACCACGCGCAGCAAGGCCAGCTATGAAGTTGGCAAGCTCGATCAAATCCTCAAGGCGTCGCCCATGCGCACCCAGCCGCAATGCCCGCATTTCGGCGTGTGCGGCGGCTGCGCGATGCAGCATCTGGATATTGCGGCGCAGGTGGCAGCCAAGCAGCGCATGCTGGAGGATGACCTCTGGCATATCTCCAAGGTGAAGCCCGAAACCATGCTGCCGCCGATATACGGCCCGGCCTGGGGTTATCGCCACAAGGCGCGGCTGCGCGCGCGCTTCGTGCCCATGAAGGGGCGCGTACTGGTCGGCTTCCACGAAAAGGCCAGCAGCTATGTCGCGGTCATGAATGAATGCCATGTGCTGCCGCCGCATATCTCGGCGTTGATCGTCCCGTTGCAGGACTTGCTGGCCAAGCTCTCGATCAAGGATCGCATGCCGCAGGTCGAGGTCGCCGTCGGCGAGCACGTGTCGGTGCTGGTGTTCCGCATACTCGACCCCATTACGCCGGAGGATGAACCGTTGATCCGCGAATTCGCCGACACCTACGGCGTGCAGGTCTGGCTGCAGAGCAAGGGCCCGGAAACCGCGAAGCCGTTCCATCCGCTGGAAGC
>CAMLME010000204.1 GCA_946481235.1 uncultured Methylobacillus sp.
TGCCAGTTCAACATGGGTGCCGACGATTTGCGCTTCGACCGGCATTTCGCGGCCGCCGCGGTCTATCAGCACCGCCAGCGTGATCTTGGCCGGGCGCCCGTAGTCGAATAACTCATTCATGGCGCCACGTATCGTACGGCCGGTATACAGCACATCGTCGATCAGGATGATGTGGCAGTCATCAACATCGAAGGGAATGTTGGAAGGCTTGATTTGCGGATGCAGGCCGCGTTGCTCGAAATCGTCGCGGTAGAAGGAAATATCCAGCGTGCCAAGCGGCACGTCGCCGTCCAGGATGACTTTGAGGCGTTCGGCCAGCCACGCGCCGCCGCTGTGGATGCCGACCAGCGCGACATTGCCGCTGCTCAGAAGAGGTCGGATTCTTTCCGCCAGCTCGGTCAGGAGTTGTTCTGCGTCAGGCAGTTGCATGATGATCCAGGTAATGTTGCAGGATGAGCTGGGCCGCGACCTGGTCCAGCATGGGTTTCTGTTTGCGGCCGCCGATACCGGCTTCTTTTAGCGTCTGGCTGGCTTCTGCCGAACTCAGGCGTTCATCGACCAGTGCCACTGGCAGGTTGAAGCGGCCCTCCAGCCGGCGTGCGAATTTTTTGCAGAGCAAGGTCAATTCGTGTTCGGTGCCGTCCATGTGCGTGGGGAGGCCGACAACCAGCAGCACAGGCTGCCATTCGGCAATCAGTCCGCCGATGGTGGCGAACCGGATGTCATTGCTTTCGGCAGAAATGGTCTGCAGCGGATGTGCGAGCCCGACCAGATTGTCGCCCACAGCGACACCGATGCGTTTTTCGCCGAAATCAAAAGCGAGGATGGTGCCGATTGCCTGGGTGGAAGTGGTGTGGTCGGCGGGGGCGGCCACGTGCATCAGGCGTGCCCCGCGTCTTCTGAAAGACGCGCGAAATCGAGGCCGAGCAGATTCATTGCCGCATTCAGCTTCTGTTCGCTGGGGAGGTCGAAAATGACGGAATTTTCTGCCTGCACGGTGAGCCAGGCATTCTGGCCGATTTCCTGTTCAAGTTGTCCTGCGGCCCAGCCGGCATAGCCCAGCGTAACCAGCATTTTTTCCGGTCCGGTGCCGTTCGCGCTGGCTTCGAGGATGTCCTTGGAGGTAGTAAGCGCGGTATCGCCATTGACGACCAGCGACGATTGCCAGTGGCCGATGGGTTGGTGCAGCACAAAGCCGCGGTCGATATGCACCGGACCACCGAAAAACACGGTTGTCTGGCCGACTTCCTGATTTTGCGCTTCGAGGTTGATCTGTTCGAACAGATCGCTGAGGCTCATGTCGATGGGACGGTTGATGACGATGCCCATCGCGCCTTGGTCGTTATGCTCGCAGACATAGGTGACGGACTTGGCAAAATAGGGATCGGCCATGGCTGGCATGGCGATGAGGAAGTGTCCTGTAAGGTTGACGTTTTCCACAGTTCCGATTATCGCATAAACAGTTTTACTTGGGTTCCAGATAGCCCACGACTTCGAGTTCGAAGCCGGTCATGCTCGGCATCTTGCGCGGCACGGCCATCAGTTTCATTTTCCTGACGCCCAGGTCGAGCAGCATTTGCGAGCCGATGCCGTAGTCGCGCAGATCCTGCCGGAAGCGTACCGGTTCATCGGCATGCTGGATGCGATCCACCAGTTGCTGCCCATTCTCGTTACGCCGCAGCAGGATCATCACGCCGCATTCCGCCTGCTGTATTTCCTGCATTGCATCCAGCAGATTCCAGGAGTGGCTGCTGCTGCTGCTGTCCAGCAGGTCGAGCATGGATAGCGGCTCATGTACCCTGACTAAAACTTCTTTTTCGGCATCCGGCTCTCCTTTGACCAGCGCCAGATGCGTTTCGTTTGCCGTCTTGTCGGAGTAGGCGATCAGGCGCATTTCGCCGAAAGGTGTCTGTACCGTGCGCTCCGCAGCGCGTTCGATCAGGCGCTCATTCTGGCTGCGGTAGTGGATCAGGTCGGCGATGGTGCCGATCTTGAGTTGATGCTGCTCTGCGAATTCGATCAGGTCCGGCAGGCGAGCCATGCTGCCGTCGTCCTTGAGGATTTCGCAAATGACGCCGGTAGGTGCCAGCCCGGCCAGCGCTGCCAGGTCGCAGCCGGCTTCGGTATGGCCGGCGCGCGCAAGCACGCCGCCGTTTTGTGCCATCAACGGGAAGATATGGCCGGGGCTGACGATGTCTTCCGGCTTGGCGGTTTTCGCTACGGCAGCCTGGATGGTGCGCGCACGGTCGGCGGCGGAAATGCCGGTAGTCACGCCGGACGCGGCTTCGATGGAAATGGTGAAGTTGGTTCCCAGTCCGGAACCATTCTCCCGCACCATCAATGGCAGGTTGAGTTGGTGGCAGCGTTCTTCGGTCAGCGTCAGGCAGATCAGTCCACGGCCGTGCTTGGCCATGAAGTTGATGTGTTCCGGCGTTACGAATTGCGCCGCCAGCACCAGATCGCCTTCGTTTTCGCGGTCTTCCTCGTCGACCAGGACGACCATGCGTCCCAGACGGATGTCTTCGATAATGTCCTGAATAGGGCTGATCATGCGGTTTCGGGCTCGTTGTTCCATTGCGCCATGCGTTCGACATAGCGCGCGATCAGGTCGATTTCGAGATTCACGCGGCTGCCGATGCCCAGCAATTGGAGCGTGGTGACTTCCAGCGTGTGCGGAATCAGGTTGATGCTGAATACGTCGCCATCGACGCTGTTCACCGTCAGGCTGACGCCGTCAACGGCAATCGAGCCTTTCACGGCGATATAGCGCGAGATCGCATGCGGCGCGCGGATTACCAGTTGCATGCAGTCACCGAGCTTGTCGAATTTGACGACCTGCCCGACGCCATCGACATGGCCGCTGACGAGATGTCCGCCGAGCCGATCCGCCAACTGCATGGCTTTTTCGAGATTGGCTGCCTTGGGCGTATCCAGCCCCACCGTGCAGGACAGGGTTTCCTTGGAAACATGCACCTGGAAGCTGCTGTTGTCGAATTCCACCACCGTCAGGCAGACCCCGTTGACCGCGATGCTATCGCCCAAGGCGACGTCGCTCATGTCGAGATCGCCGACGGCGATATTGAGACGTGCATCTTCCCCGACGGGGGTGACGCGTTCGATTTGGCCTACGGCCTGTATGATTCCGGTAAACATAGGCGCGATTTTAGCAGATTGAGTTGCCAACCCTGCTAGAATTCCTTCCCATGTTATTGCCCTTCGAACTCTTTATCGGCCTGCGCTATACCCGCGCCAAGCGCCGCAATCATTTCATTTCGTTCATCTCGATGACCAGCATGGTCGGCATTGCGCTCGGTGTCGCGGCGCT
>CAMLME010000205.1 GCA_946481235.1 uncultured Methylobacillus sp.
AGTTTTCCAAAAGGCTGCGAAGCATCCATGCCGTCTTTTCATGCACCTGCATGCGTTGCGTCAGCAAGTCGGCGGTCGGCTGGTCGTTGGCCTTTTCCACGATGGGGAAAACCGAGCGCGC
The DNA here is from genome assembly GCA_946481235.1 of uncultured Methylobacillus sp. Next base: position 122 of record CAMLME010000205.1, read on the forward strand.
GGTGCGCGCTACGGCTTCGTTGCCTTCGACCAGCAGGCGGATCATTTCCTGCGCCTTGGGCACGCCGTCTACCTCCTTGATCGACGTCAGCTTGCCGAACGCGGAGTAGGTGCCGGGTGCCGGGAAACCGAGTGCACGGATGCGTTCCGCGATCAGGTCGGTGGCCGTCCACAATTCGTTATATTGGGTCATGAACATCAGATGCAAGGTCTGGAACATCGGGCCGGTGACGTTCCAATGGAAATTGTGTGTCCGCAAATAGACGGTGTAGGTGTCGGCAAGCACACGCGAAAGCCCATCTGCAATGTTCTTGCGATCCTCCGGGGAAATGCCGATATCGATTGCTTGACTCATGCTGACCTCCAGTAATTGTTAATGCATTGATTGAATCATAACCCTATCAATTCGATAGTTCCAATTGATTGTGTTTATTCTATTGATAGTAAATGACTATATTTAGTCGATCCATTGCACACATGGGCTCTTGGCTTTCCGTATGGATTCAATCAGTACATCGATGGCCTGCGGGCGAGTGAAGCTCTTGCGCCAAACCAGCGCCACACGGCGTTTCGGGCTGGGTTGGGTAAACGGTAGGAAGCGCAGCATCGCGCTATCTTCACGTACCGTGCCCGCTGCGGTACAAGGCAGGATGGTCATGCCGACACCCGAGGCGACCATGTAGCGTATCGTTTCCAGCGAACTGCCTTCCAGCGTTTGTTGCATGCCATTGGCCGAAGTTCCGCGCGCCAGCGAAGGGCATACTTGCAGTACCTGGTCGCGAAAGCAGTTGCCGGCGCCAAGCAGCAAAACCGGCTCGTTGCCGAGATCCTCGGGCGGGATGGCCGCTCGATCGCGCCAAGGATGATTCAGCGGCACGGCGACTTGGAACGGTTCATCGTAGATCGGCCGAATCACCATGCCCGGCTCCTCGAACGGCAGCGACAGGATCGCCACGTCCAGCTTGCCCTGCTTCAGCTGTTCGCGCAGGCTGGCGGTATAGGTTTCCTGGATCAGCAACTGCATGTTGGGCGCAAGCTCGCGCAAGACGGGCAGGATGGACGGCAGCAGGTAGGGGCCGATCGTGTAAATCGCGCCCAGTCGCAAGGGATGGGACAGCGGATCGCCGCTCTGCTGGGCAATGGTCTTGATCGCAGCGGCGTTTTCCAGGGTGCGTGCAGCCTGCGCGACGATTTCTTCGCCGACGTGCGTCAGGGTGATTTCATTCGAGCCGCGCTCGAAAATCATCACGCCCAGTTCTTCCTCGATCTTCTTGATTCCGACGCTCAACGTGGGCTGGCTGACGAAGCAGGCCTGGGCGGCACGCCCAAAGTGCCGCTCGCGTGCCACGGCGACGATATAGCGTAATTCCGTTAATGTCATCTTGGTGGTTTCGTTGAGGTTAAAGTCCGGTAAAATCCAATTTTACGCGGATATCGAGCACCCCAGACAGCATGTTTTTCCAAAAAAAACCGTCATCTGCCATTCGCCGGCGCGAAGTGCCCGAAAAAACTGCCAGCCTGATACGCGAGGCCTGGTGGCTGGTGCTGGTCGTGGCGGGCAGTTACCTCGCCACCATACTGTTTACCTACCATCGCGACGACCCGGGCTGGTCGCATAGCGTCAGCGAGGATTTTGCCATCCATAATGCCGGCGGCACGCTGGGTGCCTGGCTGGCCGATATCCTGCTTTACCTGTTCGGATTTTCCGCCTGGTGGCTGGCCGTGCTGGCATTCTATGCGATGTGGTGGGTTTATCAGCGCCTGGAAATTGCAGCTGAGACCGAGCGACCCTTCCTCTTGTTCAACGTTATCGGTTTCGCCCTGATGCTGGTGGCCTCAAGCGCATTGGAGGCCGGCCACCTGGTGGAAATGCACTTGATGCTGCCACTAGCCCAGGGCGGCATGCTGGGCAGCGTGATAGACAGTCTGCTGCGCCAGATACTCGGCTTTACCGGATCGACGATGCTGTTGCTGCTCGCATTTGCCACCGGTTTCAGCCTGTTCACCGGCTGGTCGTGGCTGAAAATCACGGAAAAACTCGGCTCACTGCTCGAAAGGTCATACACCTTCCTGCGCCAGAGCTGGCAGGACCTGCAGGACAAGCGTGCCGGCAAGGTCGCCGAGCAGTTGCGCGAAGAATACGTGGAAAGCGAAAGAAAACGCGTCGAGGACCGCCCGCCGGTACAGATCGAAGTGCCACAACTGGAAATCCCCAGAAGCGACCGCGTGGAAAAAGAACGCCAGACGCCGCTGTTCCAGACCATGCCGGATTCCCCGTTGCCGCCGCTTCATTTGCTGGATGAGCCCAAGGGTACCGTGGAGGTGCAAAGCGCCGAGACGCTGGAATTCACCTCGCGCCTGATCGAACGCAAATTGATGGACTTCAATATCGAGGTCAAGGTGACGTTTGCCCTACCTGGGCCGGTGATTACCCGTTACGAGTTCGAGCCGGCCGCCGGTGTGAAGGGCAGCCAGATCACCAATCTTGCCAAGGACCTGGCGCGTGCGCTGTCGGTGGTAAGCATTCGCGTGGTGGAAACCATCCCCGGCAAGAGCTGCATGGCGATTGAAATCCCGAACCCTAAACGGCAGGTGGTGTGCCTTACAGAAATTCTCGGTTCTCAGGTATACGCCGACATGGCTTCGCCGCTGGCTATCGCAATGGGCAAGGATATTTCAGGCAAACCGGTGGTCGCCGATCTCGCCAAGATGCCACATGTGCTGGTCGCGGGTACGACCGGTTCGGGCAAGTCGGTTGCGATCAATGCGATGATCCTGAGCCTGGTATACAAGGCTGATGCGAGCAAGGTGCGCTTGATCTTGGTCGACCCGAAAATGCTGGAATTGTCGGTCTACGAAGGTATCCCGCATTTGCTGGCGCCGGTTGTCACCGACATGCGCCAGGCGGCGAGCGCGCTCAACTGGTGCGTGGCGGAGATGGAAAAACGCTACCGCCTGATGTCCACGCTTGGCGTGCGTAACCTGGCAGGCTACAACCAGAAGGTGCACGATGCCGAGAAATCCGGCAACAAGCTGACCAACCCATTCACGCTTACACCGGACAATCCGGAGCCGCTGGAAGAAATGCCGCTGATCGTCGTCGTGATCGACGAACTGGCCGACATGATGATGGTGGTCGGCAAGAAGGTGGAAGAACTGATCGCCCGGCTTGCGCA
>CAMLME010000206.1 GCA_946481235.1 uncultured Methylobacillus sp.
TCGCCACGCCGCTCAAGCTGGAGCCGTTGCCCACCGCCAGGCCACTGGATGCCACAGGCAAGCCGATCGAACCGGCACCGATCCAATCGGACGTTATCCCATTGCTGACTGAGCCCAAGGCGCTGAAAGAACCTTATAGTGCCCGCGCACTGACCGTCGAGCCTGCTCCGAAACCTGTCGCACCCACCGAAAAACCCATGGCGCCGACCGAAAAGCCGGCAGTCGCAGAAACGCCGAAACCCGGGCAATCTGCCGAAAAACCGGCCATGCCGGCAGACGACGAAGCGCTCGAATGGTCATGGCCGGCCAAAGGGAAAATCCTGGCCGGCTTCAACGATGCCGCCAGTGCGAAAGGCGTGGACATCGCCGGCAATCACGGCCAGCCGGTCTATGCCGCCGCGCCGGGCAAGGTGGTCTACAGCGGTGCCGGTTTGCGCGGCTACGGCAAGCTGATCATCATCAAGCACAATAAAACCTATCTGTCGGCTTACGCGCATAATAGCCATCTGCTCGTGAAGGAAGGCCAGTTCATCGCCAAGGGCCAGAAGATTGCCGAAATGGGCAGTTCAGACACCGACCGCGTCAAATTGCATTTCGAGATTCGCAAGCTCGGCAAACCGGTAGACCCTGCCAAGTACCTACCGGACAGTTCGGATTGATTTCGTAACATCGTCACATCGAGGGCTGATCCTATGGCAAAACCAGGTGCTAAAGAGAAACCAACGCAAAAGCCGGAATCGCTGATGTCGGTACTGAAAGCCGGCGCCCAGTTCGTATTGATGATCATGGGCATTATCGGCCTGGCCATCCTCATTTTCTCGGAAGATGGCTGGCTGGCCACGCTCGCGGGGAAACTGACGCAGATCGACTCTTTTGGCTCGCTGCTGATTATTCCGCTGGCGATCATCGCGATTTATGTTGCGCGGGTGTGGTTCGAGAAAACCTTCGGCAAGAGTTCTGCGGCGGTGACAGGGAATCTCGCGATGTATGTGATGATGGCGATCGGTGCCTTTTTCCTGTTCAGGCTGCTCAGCACCGGATCGTTTACCGGCTAAAACAAAAATGGCGTGCTAACTGCACGCCATTTTTTCAATTCAGCAGCGTATCAAATCAACCGGCTTTTTGACCTGCGTAATACTCCCGCACAGTGGACATGTCGTAATTGCGCGCCCACTTGATGATTTCTTCCATGGCCGGTGCACCCAACTCGCCTACCTGCGCCAGCAGACCAGCCTGTTCGCGCACCACGAGGATGCCGGGGATTTTCTCGACATTGAAATACTCGGCGATTTCATTGTCGGTTTCGGTATTAACCATACCGAAGACGATATCCGGATGATTTTCTGCAACCTGCTTGAAGGTTTCGGTGAACGTCAGGCAGGGATCGCACCACGGCGCCCAGAAGTCGACGATAACCAGCTCGTTCTTCTCAATGGTTTCCTTGAAATTGGCTTTGGTAAGTTCGACGACGGCCATGATGCTATCCCAGGTTAGAAATTAAAACGACATTTTATCAGATGATGGGCTTGTCCCATGCACCCGCGAAAAACAGCTCACCTAATTCGCGACGTTTGCGCGGTGCGGTTTCGCGTTCACGCACTTCGGCACTGAAAGTGGCAGGGTCCGCAGGATAGCCGACCGCAACCATCGCCATCGGGATATAACGTTCAGGTACGCCGACCAGCGCGCGCACCTTCTCCGCATCGAAACCGCCCATCTGGTGTGCCATCATGCCCATGGCTTCCGCCTGAAGACAAAGGTTTTCTGCCGCCGCGCCGGTATCGTGCTGCCCCCAGCGATTGGGCTGGTCGTTGTGGTTGAACAAGGTATCGGCTGTCGTCAGCAAGAGCAGCGGAGCATCCTTGACCCATGCCTGATTGCCGGGCGCGAGACATTCGAAGCCCTGCTGCCAGGCTGTTGCATCTTCACTTCTGTTCCATACCACAAAGCGCCACGGCTGGTCGCCGTAACAAGAAGGCGCCCAACGCGCCGCTTCGAGCAAGGCAATGACCTGCTCGCGTTCGACCGTTCTGGCAGCATCGAAAGCACGACCGCTCCAGCGGGAGGCGAGCAGTTCGTGTATGGGCGTACGGGTGATGGCGGGTTTCTTCATGCGGGGGTTCTCCATTTATCAGTTTATTCTTGCGATTATCCGTAGCTCGGCATCTCATTACGACCGATCAAGTCTTCAGGGATATCGATATCGGTAAAAATTCCTGGATCCGTGGTGTCGATACGCAGCAGGCTCCCGGCCTCACGCTTCAAAATCTCGCGCGCACCAGTATCGCCCTGCAGCGCGAGCAGCTCATTCCGATAGCGGGCGGCAAAACCCACCGGATGGCCGCGCTGCCCATCGCAATACGGGGCTGCCAGCGGGGAGCCCGATGCAATCGCGTCACGCACTTCGCCAATGATAACTGAGGGGACTGCCGGCATATCGGCCAGGCCGATCAGCCAGCCATCGGCATCGCGATTGTAAGCGACGCCGGCGGCCAGGCTGGCGGACATGCCAAGTACGGCATCCGGGCAAATACACCAACGAAGACAAGCCGTGTTTTCCGGCCCCAGCGCCTGTTCGACCTGTCGTCGCAGTTCATCGCTGTCGGCACGGACAACCACCGTCACCTGCGAAAAAGTTTCCAGCCAAGGCATCAGGCTGCACGCGATCAACGGCTTCGCGCCAGACCCCGCCTTGACGGGATGCAGCAGCTTGTTCGTCCCGAAGCGCCGCGAGGCGCCGGCAGCGAGCACGACGGCCGCGATTTCCTTCACGTACTTATGCCAGCGTCTCGGTGTCGAAAGGCATCCGGCGCAGCCGTTTGCCCGTCAATGCAAAGACCGCGTTGGCCACGGCCGGGGCAATCGGTGGCGTGCCCGGCTCGCCGATGCCGGTCGGCGGTGCATCGCTCTGGACGATATGCACTTCCACCTGCGGCATCCTTGAAAGACGCAGCGCCGTGTAGTCGTGGAAATTGGACTGAACTACCCGTCCGTTTTCCAGCGTAATCGCGCCTTGCAGCGCTGCCGACAATCCGTATACCACGGCGCTTTCGACTTGCTGGCGCACGCCGTCCGGGTTGACCACCATGCCGCAATCCACGGCGCAAGTGACCTTGTGCACGCGAACTTTGCCGTCTTCAAGCGACACCTCGGCCACTTCGGCGACATAACTGTGGAAAGACTCGTGTACCGCCACGCCAAACGCGTGCCCGGCGGGCAACTTCTTGCCCCATCCGGCCTTTTCCGCCGCAAGCTTGAGCACGCCCGCATGGCGCGGCGCCTTTTCCA
>CAMLME010000207.1 GCA_946481235.1 uncultured Methylobacillus sp.
ACCAAGGGCATCATCATCGCCGACACCAAGTTCGAGTTCGGGCTGGATGCAGACGGGAAGCTGTACCTGATCGACGAAGCGCTGACCCCGGATTCCTCGCGTTTCTGGCCTGCGGACCAATATCAGATCGGCAGCAATCCGCCCAGCTTCGACAAGCAGTACGTGCGCGACTGGCTCGAAGCTTCCGGCTGGAACAAGAAAGCCCCTGGTCCGGAGTTGCCCCCGGACGTGGCCGCCAGAACCGGCGAAAAGTATCGCGAAGCGCTGAGGCAGTTGACCGGCCACGATCTGGACACTTGACCGCGATGGGCGTATTACGCGACACGGCGGCAAAGATAAAAAAAGAGTTCGCCGTCTATCGACTGGTATTGAAACACCCTGAAACGCCATTTTTGGCAAAAATACTGCTCGGACTGGCCGTAGGTTACATACTGCTGCCGTTCGATCTCATCCCGGATTTCATTCCGGTGGTGGGCCATCTCGACGACCTGGTCATTGTGCCGGCACTGATTTATGCCGCGCTCAAGCTGATCCCGCAAGGCGTCGTCGAGTCTTGCAGAAAAGAATTGGAGAGTACACATGGATGACATCAAGAAATTCATCGCCGGTTTCCGGCGTTTCCAGGAAAACTACTTCGGCCAGAACAAGGCGTTGTTCCGCGAGCTGAAGCAAGGGCAGAGGCCGGGGACGATGGTGATTTCCTGTTCCGACTCGCGCGTCGATCCGGCTATCCTTACCGATTGCCAGCCGGGCGACCTTTTCGTCGTGCGCAATGTGGCGAACCTGGTGCCTCCATACGAAAAAGGCGCTGGTCTGCATGGCGTCAGTACCGCGCTGGAGTTCGGCGTGCGTTCGCTCGAGGTCGAGCACATCATCGTGCTAGGACACCGCCAGTGCGGCGGTATTCAGGCGTTGATGCAGGACGGCACGCCTGAATCCAAGGGCGAATTCATCGGCAACTGGGTCAACATCGCCAGCCGCGCCAAAGAGCGCGTGCGCGCAGAATTGCCGCAAGCGACCCCGCAAGAGCAGGTTTGCGCCTGCGAGCAAGCATCCATCCTGGTCTCGCTGGAAAACCTGCTGACCTTTCCCTGGATCAGGGAGCGCGTTGAACAGGGCAAGCTGAAGCTGCACGGCTGGTTGTTCGATATCGAGCACGGCGAGCTGGTGGCATACGATGCGACTATCGGCAAGTTCGAATCGCTTACCAAAGATCAGGCTGAATAAGAGCCTGCCGAAGTAGGTTCTAAAGAAACAGCTCCTGCCGCGCCGCCTCGCTGATGGCGATGACGGCGGGGTGCGACAAACGGCGTTCCACCGAGATGGCGTAGAACCCTTCGGTGATCTCATCGGTAGCGCCGATTTCCACTACGCCGTACTGTTCCCGAATCTGCTCCGCAATCGCACTCGGTGCGGAAAATATTCCGGCCCCCGCCTGGCCGAATGCGGCCATCAGCGCGCTGTCGTCGAATTCGCCGGCGATGCGTGGACGAATGCGATTCTGGTCGAACCAGCGAATCAGTTTGGGCCGCACGGCGACATCGTCTCCGGGCAGCAGCAACGGGGCGCCGTCGAGGCGCTGCGGAAACGTGCCCGCATATTGTCCGGCTAATGCCGGCGTCGCAAAGAATGTCAGGCCGCATTCGCCCAGCAGGTGGTTGAAGGCCTTCACGTCTATCCTCGGCGGCATCGGGCTGTCGGCGATGACGATATCCAGTTGATGTATCGCCAACTCTGCCATCAGGCCGGCCACTTTCCCTTCGCGGCACACGATGCGCGAGTTCTCCGTGGCGCGCAGTGCGGGTTCGATCAGCTTGTAGGCCAACGCCTTGGGCACAGCGTCAGAAACGCCCACGCGAAACTGCAGCGGCCGCCCGCCGGGGCGGTGGTGCAGCACTTCCTCCAGTTCTTTTCCCAAGGAAAAAATCTCTTCGGCATAGCCCAGCACGGTGCGCCCGGCATCCGTCAGCGCAAATCTGCGGCGAGAGCGGTCGAACAGGGTCTCGCCAAGCACGCTTTCGAACAGGCTCAATTGACCGCTGATGGTCTGCGGCGTGAGATGCAGTTGCTCGCTCGCGCGAGCAATGCTGCCAGCCTTGGCGACCGTCCAGAAGTAATAGAGATGCTTGTAGTTCATCGCGGGTCAATGCTCGTATTTCTCGAATATTAGCTAAAGTATATTCGAATTTTTATGATAACGAGATGCGGATAGAATCGCAGATATCCAAAAAAGCGCCAACTTGGGAGAAACACTATGGAAAAGATAGAAAACCTGCTTGAACGATTGCTGTTCGGTAGCCGTTGGCTCCTCGCGCCGTTTTATCTCGGGCTGGTCGGCGCGGTAGTTGTGTTGTTGTGGTATTTCGGTGTGGAGTTCGTTCACCTTATTCATATGCTGCTCAATAACGATGGCAGCATTGTAGTGGGCGTTTTGTCGCTGGTGGACCTGGTGCTGGTTGCCAACCTGCTGATGATCATTATTTTTGCCGGTTACGAAAATTTCGTGTCCAAGATTCATACCGGCGATCACGAGGACAGGCCGGACTGGATGGGGCATGTGGATTTCGCCGATCTCAAGATGAAGCTGATCGGTTCCATTATCGCCATTTCCGGGATCGAGTTGCTCAAGGCCTTCGTCAACGTCAACAGCTTCGACGATCACCAGTTGTCGTGGAAGGTGGGCATTCACGTCACTTTCGTATTTTCCGGATTGATGTTCGCCATCATGGACAAGCTGGGCGAACACAAAAAGCACGGCGCGGGCGGCTGAGCCGCGGTATTTATCACTTAAAGGAAACTCATCATGAAACGCATGTTCCTGTTTCTTGCTACCAACTTCGCCATCGTGCTGGTGCTATCCATCACGATGCGCATCCTGGGCGTCGAGCCCTACCTCAATGCGCAGGGCCTGAATCTCGGCTCTTTGCTGATTTTTGCCGCGGTGATGGGCATGGGCGGCTCCTTCATTTCGCTGGCCATTTCCAAATGGACCGCCAAGCGTTCCGTCGGCGCGGAAGTCATCGAAACGCCACGCAACGAGGGTGAGCGCTGGCTGGTGGAGACGGTGCGCCGTCAGGCGCAGCAAGCCGGTATCGGCATGCCTGAAGTGGCGATCTACAACTCGCCCGACGTCAACGCTTTCGCCACCGGCATGAACAAGAACAACGCGCTGGTCGCGGTTTCCACCGGGCTGCTGCAATCCATGACGCGTGAGGAAGCCGAGGCGGTGCTGGGGCACGAAGTCTCGCACGTCGCCAACGGCGACATGGT
>CAMLME010000208.1 GCA_946481235.1 uncultured Methylobacillus sp.
CTGCAATGCACCGAAAAGCCGTTTCCGGATCATCACACCTACAGGCCCGAGGATTTGCAAACCGACGCCGTGGACGCGATACTGATGACCGAAAAAGATGCGGTGAAATGCCGCGCTTTCGCTAAACCGGACTGGTGGTATCTGACGGTTGACGCGAAGCTGGATCATGCGCTCGTTGAGCGCGTGCTGAAAAAATTGAGGAAATGATTATGGACGCAAAATTACTGGAAATCCTGGTTTGCCCGGTCTGCAAAGGGCCGCTGGTTTACAAGAAGACGGTAGGCGAGTTGGTCTGCAAGCCGTGCCGTCTGGCTTATCCCATCAAGGACGGTATTCCCGTGATGCTGGAAGACGAAGCGCGCGCGCTGCCGGCGGAAGAAGAGGTCTGATCTTGAGTTTCAAGGTGGTCATTCCCGCTCGCCATGCGAGCACACGCCTGCCCGGCAAGCCTTTGCTCGATATCGCCGGAAAACCGATGGTAGTGCGGGTGGCAGAGCAGGCGCGCGCTAGTGGAGCGGAGTTGGTGGTGGTTGCGACCGACCATGAGGCGATCCGCGAGGCCGTGCTCCAGCATGGCTACCCGGCAGTCATGACGCGCGAAGATCATGTATCCGGGACTGACCGCATTGCCGAAGTCGCAAAACTTTTTGATTGGCCGGATGATGCGATCATCGTCAATGTCCAGGGCGACGAACCGCTGATCGACCCTGCATTGATCCGTGAAGTCGCGCAGAATCTGGCTGAACATCCGGAAGCGTCGATTGCCACTGCATGTCACGGCATCCATGACCTCGACGCCATGGTCAATCCCAATGTGGTCAAGGTGGTAATGGACAAGGCTGGCTATGCCCTCTATTTCAGCCGCGCGCCGATTGCCTATGCGCGCGACGCATTCGGCGACGGGCGGCGCGAAGGTGCCATGCCCGCAAACGCAAAGGCCTACCGGCACATTGGCATCTATGCCTACAAGGCGAGCTTTCTGCATGCCTATGCCCAACTGGCGGTTTCACCCATCGAGCAACAGGAGTCGCTGGAGCAGTTGCGCGCGATGTGGCACGGCTACCGGATCAGCGTGGCGGAAACCGCGCATGCGCCGGCAACGGGTGTCGATACCGAAGAGGATCTGTTGCGCGTTCGAGCGCTGCTCGCGCCGACTGCCGCTTAAGTAATCTAGCGTCGGATAAAAATGGTCTTGGCAGGATTGCCTTGCACAATGGCATTCGCCGGGACATTGCCGGACACCACCGAGTTCGGCGCCACGATCGCGCCATCGCCGATTTCGGCATTGTCCAGTATCACCGACCCCACACCGATCCAGACATTGTTGCCGATGCGGATCGGGCCTTTGGATTCCACGCCTTGTTCCCGGAAAGTCTGGTCGAGCCGGTCATAGCGGTAATTGACGCCGACGATGGAGACGTTGGGGCTGATCAGGCAGTCGTCGCCGATTTCGATCCCCGGCTTGTGGCCGCCGATGAAGCAGCCCACGCCGATATCCGTACGCGCGCCGATGCGAACCGGGCCTTCGCTGGCCTTGATCTTGGCGAACGAGCTGATCGAGCTTTTGCGTCCTATGGTGAGGTTGATGCCGACATCGACCTCGGCCCGCATGCTGACGAACGCCCGGTGCCGGAACAGGTAGTAAAGCGTAATGGCGGATTGCGGGACGAAGAGTCGACGCATGCCGGTGCTGAGTTTCATGGCCATATCAGCGCACCGTAGCGGTATCCAGATAGCGTGCAATCGCCGGGATCGAGGTCAGCTCGGCAATTTCCCGCATGGTGGGCCGCACGCCGAACTCCTGCTCCAGGGCCGTAACCAGTCGCAATTGCGCAAGTGAATCCCATTCCGCAAGATCGGCTTGTTGCGATCCCTCTTGCACTCGTTTCGGATCGATTTCCAGCACATCGCTGACGATCAACCGAATTCTTTCTGCGTTTTCCATAACGATGCTCCTTTTGTTTTTATCCAGTCACAGGGTTTGACGTCGACGTCATTTTTGTTGAGTACGTAGAACATGCCGGCACCTTCTGAGGCCGGCCTGAACCCTTGCTCGAGAAAGTAGTTGGCCGCCGGTTTGTTTTTGGCTGTCGGGGCGAATTCTGCAGTCAGCACGGCAAGTTGTTCCCGGTCGCTGAACTGTTGTTTGATGAAGTTCATGATGGCTGTTTCTACTCCCCGGCCCATGGCGCGACAGCTCATCAACAGGCTGTCGATATGCAGGCCGGTGCCTTCTTCGACCAGGATGAAGGCGGCGATGATGCCGAAATCGCCGAAGCGGTCGCGCAGGGAAACCATTCCAAGATGGTGCTCCGCCGATTGCAGCATGGCTTCCAGCTCCCCCAGCGGGTAGCGTTTGGTGGTGACATTGAATTGGTTGGTCTTGGTGAACATCTGGTGCACGCGTTGCAGACTCCCGGCATCTACCGGACCGATGCTTGCTTCCATCTGCAATTGCGCCAGGTAGTCGCCCATGCCGTCGTGGGTGGAAGAAAAGCGAACTCGTTCGGCTTCTTGCTGATATTGCAGTGCCTTGTTGCTGTCGTCGGCCAGTACGACGGATTTTTCGAAACTGGTCAGCGCATCCAGCGTCGCGACGAAAGCGGCGGGATCTGAAGGCAGCAGCACGCATTCCACCATCGGCAGCATTTGCCGGACGAGTGCAATCTCGGCGGGGTTGTCGTCGACGAACACCATCGCATCGATGCCTATGTTGAGGTCGGAAGCAATCTGCGCCAGCCCCTCGTGCTTGAGTCCCCAGCCGATTGCCCGTGCCGAGAAATCCTCCAGTTTCAGCGGCATTTCCTCGTGTAGCCGGAAAGCTTCTTCCACATCGTCAGGGTTATTCTTGCTGCACAGGGCAAGCAGAATGCCGCGATCCTTCAGCGACCGGATGCGCTGCTGGAAAGCCATGAAGGCTTCGCTTTCGGCATCGCCATGACCGACCTTGACGCCTGTTGGGCCCTCTTCGCCGACAACCCCGCCCCAAAGCGTGTTGTCGATATCCAATGCCAGGCATTTCTTCGCTGTGCCTTTCGCGCCGATGACATGGCGGGCGACCTCCAGGCCGACGCTGGCCATCATCGCTTCGGTCCAGTCGGTTTTCGAGATATGG
>CAMLME010000209.1 GCA_946481235.1 uncultured Methylobacillus sp.
GTGGTGCCTTCGACCAGCGGCAACAGGTCGCGCTGCACGCCGTGGCGCGAGACGTCCGCACCGCTGCCTTCGGAGCGGCCGGTAATCTTGTCGATTTCGTCGATGAAGACGATGCCGTTCTGCTCGACCTTTTGCAGGGCGCGCTGCTTGATTTCGTCTTCGTTGACCAGCTTGCCGGCTTCTTCCTCGGTCAGCAATTTCATGGCTTCGCTGATTTTCAGCTTGCGGGTTTTGGACTTGCCGCCGCTCATGCCCTGGAAGGCGCTCTGAATCTGGCTGGTGAGTTCTTCCATGCCGGGCGGCGCAAAGATTTCCATGTGTGATGCGGGCGTTGCCAGGTCGACGTCGATTTCCTTGTCGTCCAGTTTGTTCTCACGCAACATCTTGCGGAATTTCTGACGGGTTTCTGTATCGCTGGCGGAGGCTGGCGACTCGCCGAAGGCGCGAGGGGGCGGCAGCAGGATATCGAGCACGCGATCCTCGGCGGCATCCTGGGCGCGCACGCGGACCTTTTCCATTTCCTGTTCACGCGTCTGCTTGACTGCGGTTTCCGCCAGGTCGCGGATGATGGAATCGACATCCTTGCCGACATAGCCGACCTCGGTGAACTTGGTGGCCTCGACCTTGATGAAAGGTGCGTGCGATAGCCGTGCCAGGCGTCGGGCTATTTCGGTTTTGCCGACACCGGTGGGGCCGATCATCAGGATGTTCTTGGGTTTGATTTCCTGGCGCATCGGGTCTTCTACCTGCGAGCGGCGCCAGCGGTTGCGCAAGGCGATGGCGACGGCGCGCTTGGCGGCCGACTGGCCGACGACGTGCTTGTCGAGTTCGTGAACGATTTCCTGCGGGGTCATTTGACTCATATATGTGGGAGGCCGAATTGGTAAGGAAGAACCCTGAAATTTAGGGTCCGGGATTATTCCAAAGTTTCAATGACGTGGTTCTGGTTGGTGTAGATGCAAATATCGCCGGCGATGACGAGCGCCTGCTTGACGATTTCCGCAGGCGACAGGTCGGTATGCTCGAGCAGCGCACGTGCCGCAGCTTGCGCATAGGCGCCGCCGCTACCGATGGCGAGCAGGCCGGCTTCCGGCTCCAGCACATCGCCGTTGCCGGTGATGATCAGCGAGGATTCCGTGTCCGCCACCGTCAGCATGGCTTCCAGACGGCGCAGCATGCGGTCGGTGCGCCAATCCTTCGCGAGTTCGACCGCGCTTCTCAGCAGATTGCCCTGGTGTTTTTCCAGCTTGGCTTCGAAGCGCTCGAACAGCGTGAATGCGTCCGCGGTGCCGCCGGCAAATCCGGCAAGGATTTGACCGTTGTACAGGCGGCGAACCTTGCGCGCGCTGGCTTTGACTACGATGTTGCCGAGGGTGACCTGGCCGTCTCCACCCATGGCAACTTGATTGCCGCGACGGACGGAGAGGATGGTGGTGCCGTGATATTGTTCCATGACGATTCCTGATTGCGTGTAAACAGGAAGTGGGGGCTGCAAAACGAATTGCAACCCCTACTGTATGGACTATTGAAGCGAAGTTATAGTTGCTTGATGAATACCTTGGAGCGACGCTGATAGTTGTAAAGCTGTTGCCGGGTTTGCGGCAGCGTATCGATGCCGGCTTCGACGAAGCCGCGCTCGATGAACCAGTGCTCGGTGCGCGTTGTGAGAACAAAGAGCGTATTGATACCGCGCAGCTTGGCTTGCTCCTCGCTGTATTTCAGCATCCGGTCGCCGCGGCCGCCACGTCGGAAAGCGGGATTAACCGCAAGGCAGGCGAGCTCGGCCTTGCTTTCGTCCGGGAAAGGGTAGAGCGCGGCGCAGCCGATGATCAGCCCATCGTGCTCCATTACATAGAAGTGCCCGATTTCCATTTCCAGCCGCTCGCGGCCGCGGCGCACCAGGATGCCTTCTGCTTCCAGCGGCTCGATCAATTGCAGCAATCCGCCCACGTCGCCGATATCGGCCGGCCGCAATAATTCCAGCGGCTCCTCGGTAATCATCGTGCCGATGCCGTCGTGCGTGAACAACTCCTGCAGGATCGCGCCGTCGGTGTGGCGGCAGATCAGATGCGTGCGCGAAACGCCCTGGTCGCAGGCGCGGATGGCATACGGCAGGTAGTAGCGCTCATCTTCGGTGATGTTGATCGCGCCTTCGCTTTGCGTATGGCGCAGCAGGTTCTTGGCCTTGGCCGAAGTCATCTCGCGCAGCAATTCGCCGCGCACGTTATGGACGCCGGTGGAATCCATCAGGAAGATCAGTTTGTCGGCATCCAGCGCAATGGCCGTGCTGGCGGCAACGTCTTCCAGCGTCAGGTTGAACGCTTCGCCGGTCGGCGAATAGCCCAGCGGTGACAGCAGCACCAGTTCGCCGTCTTCGAGTCGCTTCTGGATGCCCGCGGCGTCGATCTTGCGCACTTCGCCGGTGTGCTGCAAATCGATGCCCTCACGGACGCCCAGCGGCCGCGCAGTCACGAAATTTCCGCTCGCTACGCGGATGTCCGATCCGGCCATCGGCGAATTGACCAGGCCCATTGACAGCAACGCCTCGATTTCCACGCGTACCGAGCCGTTGGCTTCTTTTACCGCTTCCATGGTTTCCTTGTCGGTAACGCGCAAGCCGGAAACGTAGCGCGAAGCGATATTGGCACGCTTCAGGCGCGATTCGATTTGCGGGCGGACGCCGTGCACCAGGACAAGACGTACTTCCAGGCTGGCGAGCAGGTTGAGGTCGTGCGCGAGCGAGACGAATTGGCCGTCATCGACGATTTCGCCACCGAAAGCGATGACGAATGTGCGGCCGCCGAATGCATGAATATAGGGCGCGACGGAACGGAACCAGCGCACGAATTCCTGCGGCTGCGTCAGCGTGAGTCTGGGGCCGGTCTGCGGCGAGGAGCCGGCAGCGGCTTCGGCCTGCGCATAGAGAAAGGCCGGCGTGCAATCCAGCGCCGAACACAGGCGGCGCAGCATCGCTTCGGAAAGCCCCTGCTCGCCGCGCTCGATGCGCGAAAGATTGCCGCTGTCTGCGGATACGCGCTCTGCGAGCTGTTGCAATGTCAGGCCAAGGGCTTTGCGCCGTTTGCGCAGTGCGGCTCCGAGCGGCATGGGG
>CAMLME010000210.1 GCA_946481235.1 uncultured Methylobacillus sp.
CGGCCATCGCCAATTTTTTTGCATCCGGCCTGTTTCACCTGAAGGAGAAGCTCGGTCCCATACTCTGGCAATTTCCGCCCAGCTTTCGGTTCAATCCCCAACAGTTCGAGCAGTTCCTTAAGCTCCTGCCACACGATACCGAGGTAGCGGCAGAATTTTCGCGACGGTATCACACAGGTCCGCAGGATCGTACGTATCTTGAAATCGACAAAACACGCCCATTACGGCATGCCATTGAGATCCGTAATCAGAGCTTTATCGATAAAGCTTTCGTCGACTTGCTGCGTGACAATAAAGCGGCCTTGGTGATTGCGGACACGGCGGGGAAATGGCCGTATCGTGAAGATGTAACCGCCGATTTTGTTTATCTAAGGCTGCATGGCGCGGAAGAGCTGTATGCCAGCGGATATACGGATAGTGCGCTGGATAACTGGGCTGCGAGGATAGGCGCATGGAGCAAGGGAACGCAGCCTGAGGATGCGCACCTGATTGTGCAGCGTCAGCCGTCGCCGCGAAAATCGCGCGATGTGTATTGCTACTTCGATAACGATATCAAGGTGAAGGCACCTTTTGACGCTCGCAAGCTGCTTGGGCGATTGGGCCTTGAGAATGGGTTGGCGCCGCTGGCAGGGGAGGGCAGCTTGCTCTAGCCTCGGTGTGTCGGAACTCCTTCAAGCCTGGTGTACCAGATGTCCCGCGACGATGGTTGCGCGCACCTTGCCGGCCAGTTCCAGATTCAGGAAAGGAGTGTTCTTCCCTTGGCTAAGCAGTGATTGACGCTCCACTTTCCAGTACTCTTCCGCATCGAACACGCACACATCCGCACAGGCTCCGATGGCGAGGTGACCGGCGTCAATGCCGAGCAATGCAGCCGGTTCGCTGGTGATGCGCGCCAGCGCTTTCAATAGCGGCGTTCCACTTTCTTCGGCCCACTTGAGTGTCAACGGAAGCAGGAGCTCGAGGCCGGTGGCGCCGGGTTCGCTCTCGGCAAAAGGTGCCAGCTTGGCGTCGTCATCCACGGGGGTATGGTCGGAGCAGATGGCGTTGATCGTGCCGTCGGCCAGTCCCTGACGCAGCGCATCGCGATCGCGCTGCGAGCGCAGCGGCGGCTTGAGGTGGCACTGCGGATCGAAGAAACCGATATCGTGTTCAGTCAGGTGCAGGTGATTGACGGCGATGTCGCAGCTTACGGGCAATCCCTGTTGTCTTGCCTTGCGCAGCATTTCGACCCCTTCGCGGGAGGAAATGCGGCATAGATGCACGCGCGCTCCAACTTCCTGCGCCAGCGTAAGTATCGTTGCCAGCGCAATAGTTTCAGCGCTAGCGGGGATTCCTGTGAGGCCAAGCCTGGCCGCGACTTCGCCGTCATGCGCGACACCGTTGCGGGCGAGATAAGAGTCTTCAGGGTGCAGCCAGACGGTAAATCCGAACGTGCTGGCGTATTGCATCGCGCGGCGCATCACCTGCGTGTCGATCAGCGGCGCATTGGCGTGCGAGAAGCCGACACAGCCGGCTTCCGTCAGCTCGCACATTTCGGTCAGGTTCTTGCCTTCCAGCTGTCGCGTCAGTGCGCCCAAGGGGTATACGTGCGCCAGATTGAGCAGTTTGGCGCGGTGCTTGAGCATTTCCACCAGGCCTGGTTCATCCAGCACCGGGTCGGTGTCCGGCGGGCAGGCCAGGCTGGTGACGCCGCCTGCTGCTGCTGCACGCAATTCACTTTCCAGCGTGGCTTTGTATTCGAATCCGGGTTCGCGCAAGCGCGCGGAGAGGTCGACCAGGCCGGGGCAGATGATATGCCCGCTGGCATCCAGCGTCTGGTTGGCATGAAAGTCGGCAGGCGCGCTGCCGATGGCGACTATCCTGCCGGCGGCAATGAACACATCCTGTACCGCATCGATATTGTTTTTCGGGTCGATCAGGCGACCGTTCTTGATATGGATTTTCATTCGGTATTTCCGGCAAGTATGCTCATCACGGCCATGCGCACCGCGATGCCGTAGGTAACTTGAGGCAGGATCACGGATTGCGCGCCATCGGCGACGGCAGAATCGATTTCGACGCCGCGATTCATCGGGCCCGGATGCATCACGATGGCGTCCGGCTTGGCCAGCGCCAGCTTTTCCTGCGTCAGGCCATAGCACTTGAAGTATTCCTGCGCCGAGGAAAGTAGCGCTCCGCTCATGCGCTCGTTCTGCAGACGCAGCATCATCACGACATCCACTCCCTTCAGTCCTTCGCGCATGTCGTGGTACACCTGCACGCCCATGCGATCCACATTTTCCGGTAGCAAGGTCTTGGGCGCGATTACGCGCACTTCAGGTACCCCCAGCGTGGTCAGTGCGTGGATTTCGGAACGGGCTACGCGCGAGTGGAGCAGGTCGCCGACAATCGCGATGCGCAGATTGTGCATGTCGGGTTTGTAGCGGCGAATGGTGAACACGTCCAGCAAACCCTGCGTGGGATGCGCATGGCGGCCGTCGCCGGCGTTGATCACATGGATATGCGGTGCCACGTGGCGCGCAATGAAGTGCGACGCGCCGGATTGCGAATGGCGCACGACAAACATGTCGGCATGCATTGCGGTCAGGTTGTCCACGGTATCGAGGATGGTTTCGCCCTTGGATTGCGACGAGCTGTTGACGTTGAGGCTGACTACGTCGGCGGATAGTCGCTTGGCGGCGATTTCGAACGTGGTGCGGGTGCGGGTGCTGTTTTCGAAGAAGATGTTGCACACCGTCTTGCCGCGAAGAAGCGGGACTTTCTTGACCTCGCGCTCGGAAACGCCGGTGAAGGATTCGGCGGTATCGAGGATGTGCCGGAGGATATCCTTGGATAATCCCTCGATGGACAACAGGTGCTGCAGCTCGC
Organism: uncultured Methylobacillus sp.; assembly: GCA_946481235.1. The sequence goes on from CAMLME010000210.1 coordinate 2,869, forward strand.
CGTTTTTATTGAGTTGCGGATTTTGGGGCATGGTCAGAGGTTCTCGTGCAGCTTGAGAGAGAATTTCCCGGCATCGTCGCGCAGCAGCTCCAGGCTCTGGTGCGATGCCAGTTCAACATGGGTGCCGACGATTTGCGCTTCGACCGGCATTTCGCGGCCG
>CAMLME010000211.1 GCA_946481235.1 uncultured Methylobacillus sp.
GTCAGCAAGCTGCGCGAAAAAGATCGCGAAATCGTCATGATCGGTCACCGCGGCCATCCCGAGGTGGAAGGCACCATGGGGCAGTCCAAGGAAGGCATGTATCTCGTCGAAACGCCGGAAGATGTAGAGCGGCTGCAGGTAAAGGATCCGCACAAGCTGGCGTTCGTCACGCAGACCACGCTTTCGCTGGACGATGCAGCCCGCGTCATCGCCGCACTCAAGCAGCGCTTTCCGGACATCGTCGCACCCAAGAGCGACGACATCTGCTACGCCACGCAAAACCGGCAGGACGCCGTCAAAATCATGGCGCGCGAATGCGATTTGGTAATCGTCGTCGGCTCTCCGAACAGCTCGAATTCCAACCGCCTGCGCGAAGTGGCGCAGAATAACGGTGTCGAGTCCTATATGGTGGATAACGCCAGCCATTTGCAACCGGAATGGCTCGCAGGCAAGAAACGCATCGGCGTTACCGCTGGCGCTTCCGCACCCGAAGTTCTGGTCAAGGAAGTCATCGCCAAATTGAATTCTCTGGGTGCCGAAGAAGTCCGTGAACTCAATGGCATCGTCGAGAGCGTGGTATTCCCGCTGCCCAAGAATCTCACATCCGCCGGATGAACAAAACCATCACTCTGGCACTGACCGGCGCCTCCGGCATGCCCTATGCCATTCGCTTGCTGGAATCACTGCTCGCAGGAGGACATACGGTCTACCTGGTGTATTCGCAGGCAGCGCAATTCGTCGCCGCGCAGGAAATGAGCATTAATCTGCCGACAAAAACCTCGGATGCACACCGCATGCTGGTCGAACGCTTCCGCTGTCGGCCCGAGCAATTATTGGTGTTTGCACGCGAAGACTGGAATGCGCCCATCGCCTCGGGTACCGGTGCAGCCGATGCGATGGTAGTTTGCCCTTGCACCATGGGCGCGTTGGCAGCCATCGCCACCGGACTTAGCGACAACCTGATCGAACGCGCTGCGGATGTGATGCTGAAGGAAGGCCGCAAGCTGATCCTGGTGCCGCGCGAAACGCCCTTCTCGGCGATTCACCTGGAAAACATGCTCAAGCTGTCACGTATGGGCGCCGTGATACTGGCGCCCAATCCCGGTTTCTACCATCTTCCCAAGAGTGTGGAAGATATCGTGGACTTCATCGTCGCCAAGATACTCGATCAGTTGGGCGTCGAGCACCAGCTGGTCGAAAAATGGGGCAGCGTTGCGCTGCCCAATCTGTAATCCTTACTTCTTCTTCAGCAGGTTATCCAGGCTGCAAGCCGTCGGCGCCAAGGCCGCCAGCGCGAGCAGACCACCTGCAATCGCCAGATACTGCATGAAAACGATCGGTTCGTTGAAACGCAGCGCAAACGCAATGAACACTGCGTAAGCGGCCATGACGAAAGAAAACGTGCGTGTCTTGTAGCCCAGCAGCAGAGCCGCCCCGCCGATCAATTGAACCAGAATCATCAACGGAGCGAAAATACCCGGCAGGCCGTGCTGACCGAGATACATACGGAACTCTTCATAACCTGTCGGACTCTGCATGATGATCATCAACTGGATGGCTATCGCCACGACAAAAATCTGGGCCAGCAGCAGGCGCGCCACAACGGGAATATACTTGTTCATGCGTCTATCCTCTGAAAACAAAAGTCGGCACATAATGCACGCTAAACACGGCCCCTGCAATAGTCGAAAAGGAGAACGGAAATGCGAATAACCATGCTTCTGGTGGCATTCTGCACACTCGTCTTGCCAGGCTGCGGCGAAGAAAAACAGCCTCCTCCGCCCAAACTGTTCGAAGACCAGATCAATGCCATGGATAAAGCCAAGGGTGTCGAAGATACCTTGCAGCAACAGGCTGACCAGCAACTCCAGGACATCGACCAGCAAAGCCAGTGATCGTAAAGATCGTCTCCTGGAAAGATGCCGGCAACGCATTGTCCGACATCCGCCGTCGTGTGTTTATCGATGAACAGTCCGTTCCTGAAAGCCTGGAGTGGGACGGGATGGACGAAGACGCCGTGCATGTGCTCGCCCTTGATGCCACTCACGCCATCGCCTGCGCTCGCATGCTGTCCGGAGGCAGAATAGGCCGCATGGCGGTATTGCCCGAATGGCGCGGCCGCGGCGTAGGCCGGGCGATGCTCGAAACGCTGATTGCATTGTCACGGGAACAGGGCCTTACGCACGTTAGCCTCTCCGCCCAGACGCACGCGATCCCGTTTTATGCCAAAAGCGGATTTAAGGTCTGCAGCGAGATCTATGACGATGCCGGGATTCCGCACCGCGACATGGTCCTGGCGCTAAGCACTTGATTTGCCGGGGAAGGTGCGTTTCTATAAAATACGCCCTTTTCGTAACCCCTTCCAAGGAACAATCATGTCCAACAAGATCATCTTCAAGGCTGGCGAAGCCACCGTTTTCAGTGAAGGCAAGGACGTCACCGCCGCCATGCCGGAAATTCTCATCGGCGCTGTTGACGGTCCCGTCGGCACCGCATTCGCCAACATGATGGCGCAAAGCAAGGGCCACACTGCAATGTTCGCTGTGCGCGACATCAACCAGCTGGTTCGCCCCGCCACCATGATGGTGCCGAAGGTCACTCTGAAGGACTCGATCAACATCGAACTGTTCGGCGGCGTGGTTCAGGCTGCAACCGCCGACGCGATCCTGGATTGCGTAATCGAAGGCATCATCCCACGCGACCAGGTCAACGACCTGTGCATCGTCAGCCTGGTGTGGATCGATCCGGGCTGTGCCGCGCTGGCAAAGGAAGGCACGCTGGACAAGGCCGACATGTACAAGAACAACTACGATGCCACCAAGCTGGCGATCAAGCGCGCACTGAACGACGAGCCGTCCATCGAAGAGCTGATCAAGAATCGCCACACCATCAAGCACTGCATGTGGGAAGACAGCTGGGACCAGAAGTAATCCG
>CAMLME010000212.1 GCA_946481235.1 uncultured Methylobacillus sp.
TACACACCCCTCTACATTCCCCCTCATTTTGGAGCGAATTTTTCCTCCTACACCAATATAGGATTGATACCGACATTATTAATCCTGCGAGAAATTATGATGAGTTCATCAAGATTTTTCCGACGTAATCACAACCCTCAGGAGGCATCAAAATGCAACATACGCAAACTTCACGCTCAACTTCAACTTCCAAATCATCCAAGCTGGCATCCATGGATGCGATGGAAATTCTGAAGGGCGATCACAAAAAAGTGCAGAAGATGTTCAAGGATTTCGAGAAGCTATGCAGCAGCGACAAGTCCCCCAAGCGCGAAAAGGCTGAACTGGCAAAATTGATCTGTCAGGAACTCAAGGTCCACGCCTCGATAGAAGAAGAAATCTTCTATCCGGCGGCACGCATGGCCATTAATGCCTCCGACATCATGAACGAAGCCGCAGTGGAACATGAGTGCGCCAAGGCCTTGATCGGCCAGATCGAAACCTGCGAGCCTACCGACGAACATTACGATGCGATGGTGATCGTTCTGGGCGAGTACGTAAACCATCACATCGAGGAAGAAGAGAAGGAAATGTTCCCCAAAGTGAAGAAAAGCAAGCTGAATACGGCTACGCTGGGGGAAGAAATGATGGGGCGCAAACAGGAAATGCTAAGGCAGTTCCATCACTGAGCCAGCCGTGTATGGAAATGCGGAGGACGCGAGCAGCCTGCCTCAGGCATGCTCCCAGTACCGCAGCACCAGCTGCACATTGCGGCTGCCGTTGTATTCGTTGACCTGTAGCCGGTAAACCGCGCGTATGACCGCCGGCAATTGGTCGATGCAGTTGAACAGGATCGCCTCGAAGCGTCGCCCGGATTTCTCCAGGCGAAGCTTCAGGTGGCGCTCCCCCACGATCCGCTGTTCCGCCACTTGAAATGCATCATCAAACTCCGGCGCGGCAAACCCTTGTCCCCATACATGATTTTCCAGTAACTCTGCGAGGCCGAGATCGATATCCTCCGGCGCAATCGGGCCGTCGGTTTCGAGTATGGCTTCGAGATCGGCAGGGGTCAGCAGGCCGCGTACCACGGTCTCGAAAGCTTCCGAAAAACGCGCGAAATCGTGCTCGGCAATCGACAGCCCCGCCGCCATCGCATGTCCTCCGAACTTCAATATCAGGTCGGGGTGCCGCTTGGACACCAGATCCAGCGCATCACGCAAATGCAGTCCGGGAATCGAACGGCCGGAACCCTTGAGCACGCCCTCGCCGCCTTGTGCGAATGCAATCACCGGACGATGAAACCGTTCCTTGATGCGTGAAGCAAGGATGCCGATGACCCCCTGGTGCCATTCCGTCTCATAAATACTGATGCTGTAGTTCTCGCCGGGTACAAACTCTTCCAGACTAATGAGCGCCGATTCATGCATGTCGGCCTCGATGCCGCGCCGTTCGCGATTGAGAGCGTCCAGTTGCTGCGCAAACAGCGTCGCTTCTTCCGCATCGTCCGCCAGCAGGCAGGCAATACCCAGTGACATATCCTGCAAACGCCCGGCGGCATTCAGTCGCGGTGCGGCACCGAATCCGAAATCCTGTGCCGTGGCGCGGCGTGGATCGCGCCCGGCGACGCGCAGCAATGCCTGCACGCCCGGACACGCCTTGCCGGCACGGATGCGGCGCAAGCCCTGCTCCACCAGTATCCGGTTGTTGTCGTCCAGCCGTACCAGGTCGGCGACGGTTCCCAGCGCTACCAGGTCGAGCAGCTCGGTCAGGTTGGGCTCGGGCTTTTCATCGAAGGCCCCTCTTGCGCGCAACTCGCCACGCAAAGCCAGCATCAGGTAGAACGCCACACCCACCCCGGCGAGGTGCTTGCTCGGAAAAGGGCAGCCGGGCTGGTTGGGATTGATGATGCAGGCCGCATCGGGCAACACGTCGCCGGGCAGGTGGTGGTCTGTCACCAGCACGGCGATGCCGAGTGCGTTAGCGGCAGTCACGCCGTCCACGCTGGCAATGCCGTTATCCACGGTGATGATGAAATCCGGCTTGCGCTCGGCGGCCAGCGCGACGATTTCCGGTGTCAATCCGTAGCCGTATTCGAAGCGATTGGGCACGAGGTAATCGACCTCCCCACCCATCATGCGCAACCCGCGCACACTCACCGCGCACGCCGTGGCGCCATCGGTGTCGTAGTCGGCGACCACCAGCAGGCGTTTTTTCTGCGCGATGGCATCCGCCAGCAGCGAAGCCATGCGGTCCAGGTCTTTCATTTGCGAAGGCGGAATCAAGCCAGCAAGGGAATATTCGAGCTGCGCCAGCGAAACGATGCCGCGTGCGGCCAGGATGCGCGCCAAAACACGATGGCGGCCAGACTGATGCAGGGCTTCCGCCTGCTCCCGGGCAAAGCTGCGGGTCACGATACTAACCAAGATAATCCTCCAGGGGCCGCGCGCGGTGCCAGAATTTCCAAAGATCGGCGCGCGTCACGGTAAAGCTGTTCACGGTTTCGCCGGCGAGATGCAGCGTCAACCGCGCCACATTGCCCTTGCGCAGCATGTCCAGCAGCGGCGCGAACCAGTCGATCTCCAGCCGGTCCAGCTCCTGTTGCAGCGCGTCCGGTACCAAAGGTGGCCGCACGACCAGATGCTCTCCGGCATCATGCGCCTGCCGCAACCAGTCTTGCGCGGAAGGCGGCAACGCTGCCAGCCGGCTCTGATGTGCCAATGCCAGACCGCGAGCCAGCGCGTCATCTGCCCATACGGACAACTCCGGTCGCTGCGCTCCCGCAACCAATTCGCCTCCGCCCCATAGCCAGACGCTGTTCACCGGCATTGCTCCACCCTGCTCCAGCTCGGCATTGACGGGATGTGCGTGCAGCAGCATTTGCAGTTCATTCAGCAAGCCATGCCATTTAAGGCCGTCGCCGCCTTGCGGCA
>CAMLME010000213.1 GCA_946481235.1 uncultured Methylobacillus sp.
TTCACCACGATGCCTGCGGTCATCGCGTCACGCAATTCCCGGTCCGATTTCCCCGGCCCCGCAAAACTGATGCGGTCGGGCGGCATGGGCGTATCCAGTGCCAATCTCAACTCGCCCGCCGATGCCACGTCGAACCCATCTACCAGGCCGGCCAGGTGCCGTACCACGTCCGGCATGGGGTTGGCCTTGATCGCGTAATGCAGGTGGATGTCAGCCGGCAATGCGGCGCGCAGCCGGGCCACCCGTTCGGTAATAGCATGACTGTCGTAAGCATAGAAAGGCGTGCGGCCTATCTGTTCGGCTAGGCGGGTGAGCGGCATGCCGGCGAAGTGCAGGCAGTTATCCACGACCGGGAAGGGCAGGGGTTGGACGTGGCGGACAGGGCGGTTCACAACGGCGCCTTTTCGATCAGGCCGGCCAGTTCTTCGGCCAGCCGCTTGCGGTCGAGCTTGCCGTTGGGGCCGCGCGGCAAGGGTTCATCCCGAACGGCGATGCTGGCCGGGACCATGTAGGACGGCAGTTGCCGCTGGCATGCGGCCATGATTTTTTCGCGGATGGAGCCGTCTTGGTCCGGCGTGTAAACCGCCAGTGCCACGGACTGGCCCAGCACGGGGTGGGGCAGCCCGACCGCCGCCGCCTCGGCGACCAGGCCGGTGCCGTAGATGACTTCCTCCACCTCGCTTGGGCTGACCCGGTAACCGGAAGTCTTGATCATGTCGTCGTGCCGCCCGATGAAATACAGAAAGCCCTCCTCATCCATTTTCACGGTGTCGCCGGACCAGACGGCCATCTCCGGCATGGGTAGCCCCGCCGGTTGCCCCGGTGCGGGCCGGTAGCGTTCCGCGGTTTTCTCGGGATCGTTCCAGTACCCCAGCGTCACATGCACGCCGCGATGCACCAGTTCGCCCGGTTCGTTCGGCTGGCAGAGCGAGCCATCCTGACGCACCACCAGCACCTCGGCGCCGGGGATCGCCTTGCCGATGGAGCCGGGGCGGCGGTCCACTTCGTCCGGCGGCAAATAGGTGGAGCGAAACGCCTCGGTCAGGCCGTACATCAGGTAGGGCTGCGTCCGGGGCAGTTTTTCGCGCAGCGCTTTCAGCGTGGCGATCGGCATCGCGCCGCCCGAGTTGGTGATGTAGCGCAGGTGCGCGTCAGTGCCGGCCGACCAATCCAGCTGCGCGAGCTGTATCCACAGCGGCGGCACGGCGGCCAGCCCGGTGATCTGCTCGCGCGCTATCGTCTCGATCACGTCGCGCGGGAAAAGGTAATTCATCAGCACCGCGCAGGCACCGACCCGGAAAGCCGTGGTGAGCTGGTTCAGGCCGTAATCGAAGCTGAGCGGCAGCACCGAGAGAATGCGATCTTCGGGCCGGTTCTCCAGATAATGCGACACGCTTTCCGCGCCCGCGACGAGGTTGCGATGCGAAAGCACCACGCCTTTCGGTTTGCCGGTGCTGCCCGAGGTATAGAGGATCGCCGCCATGTCGGCGTCGATGGCGCGGTGCGGCGCCATTGGCGCGACGTTCAGGCGCTCCGCCCAGTTGACGCTGGCCAGGCCATCCAACGCGGGCGCCTCGCCGGAAACTACTACCACGCAGCGCAAGTCCGGGCATCCGGGAAAAACCGGGCGCAGCAATTCCAGGCGTTCCGGCGTGGTGACGAGGATGCGGACGTTGCAGTCCTGGAGGATATGCGCGACCTGCTCGGCCTTGAGCAGCGGATTGACCGGGACGAACACGCCGCCTGCGGCTGCGGCGCCGAACAGGGCCGCGACGGTGTCGATGCGCTTGTCCATGTACACGGCCACGCGCTCGTGGCGGCTGAGACCCAGATCGAGGAACAGGTTGGCCGCACATGCGACTTCTTGAGCCAGTGCGGCATAGTCCGCTTCACGTGCGTGATCGCGCAGGGCGGTGCGCCGGGGCGCCGTCTCCGCCTGCTGCCGAATCAACTCGTGGAGCAACATGCCTGTCACCGTGAATGTCTCCTTCCGATGATGCCTTGTGCGACGCGGAACGCATGGACTATGGGGGCCAGTGCCTTCTTCGCGGCGCGGCGTGATCGCTCATTTGCCGCACCGATCCATCCCCGCCAGGTGCCGGGATTGTAAGCAACGATGCCCCAGCGTTCCCGCCGATGGCTCATCCAGTCCTGCTTGTACGGCTCGTCGCCGATCAGAAAATCGACTTCGCGCACGCCATCCACTTCGATCACATGCTGCATCAGGTGGTTCGTCAGGATCGAGCCGACGGACAGATGTGCGTGATTCGTATCGTACGCCAGCTTGTAAATGGATGCTCGCCCATGACTGACGAGCCAGATCTGGGCCGCCACCGCGTTTTCGCCGAGATACGCCATGCCCAAACGCAATTGGCCTTTGCCGGCATACAGGCGGATCAGGCCGGGAATGAACTCCGGGAACGGTTCGGACTTGTTCCAGCGTGCCCGATAGAGCCGGTCGAAGGCTGCGATGGCCGGTTCGAGCGGGTCGCCGCCGGTGATCACCTCCAGTCGTCCGCCCGTCAGGCCCAGAAACAGCCTGCTTTTTCGCTGCAGGGTGTTGCGCAGGCGAGGAGGCAGGTTCTGAAAATATTGCGCGTAGGCGCGTCTCTCGACCCGTAGAAACCAGTTACCGAAACTGAAATACTCGAATGCCAGCCATCCCGCCTGTCGCAATGCGCGCGCCGTGGCGGCAAACTCCGGTTGATCGACAGCCATCGGAAAAAGCGTGATCGAAGAGAAGGCGTTGTCATCCCGTAGCGTTTGGAACAAGGCGGCCAGCGCCGGTTCGGCAAGCTCGTTTCGCACCAAGGGGGCAAATAGCGCGGTGTAGTAATTGGCAAGAGGCAGGAGTTGTTTCGTGCCGCGTTCATGCCGCACCGGCAATGCGGCCACGGCCTGGCCGCTG
>CAMLME010000214.1 GCA_946481235.1 uncultured Methylobacillus sp.
ACTTGGCTACGGAAACCTTGCCTTCGCCGAGCGCGAGGCGGATGCGTTCCCAGATGTCATCCACCGTCAGCGAGCCGAACGTGATCATGTTGTCGAACAAGGCGTTACAGTTATCCGGCTGCAATTTGGCTGAAAACCACAGTGGACGCGCCTCCGTCAACGCGCGCTCGTCGCCTTGCGCCGCCTGGCCGATATAGGCGTAGCAGCTTACGGCTGTGTCTTCGACCGTCATTTGCGGTAGCTCTTCGAAAAATGTCTGCCATTCCTGGCGCTTGCCCAGCTTTTTTAGCCACTCGACCCGGACACGGGAGGCAAAGGGAAATTCTTCGTAGCGCGAAAGGAAATCGCGCACTTCCTGGGTGGAGGCTTGATCAAGAAGGAGAAGGAGACGCCAGTAATCGACGTAGGGCGCGAGGATGTAATTCTGGCCGTGGAGTTGGGCGGAGTATTCGGCAAGTGCCTGCGCGTCGCGCTCGTTGTACGCCTGACGCGCAGCGACGAAATCATCCTGAGGACTATCGGCCCAAGCCGGGCTGCCGAAGAAAAATGCGACCCCGAGTAACCACCAAACGCGCTGCATTAAACCACCTACGGACTGCTATTCAAGGGGAAAGGATAGCATAGGGATGAGAGCGGGTGTATGGGGATTAGGCTTAAGTTCAGGCTTGATTTTTGAGGACGAAAAATACTTTCTGAAGCAACCGATTGCCCCCTAGCGCAACCATTTCAGCCATATAGCCCTGGAAGCAAGTACCGGCAAGACAAGCACCGCCAACCACCCCAGCACCAGCACAATCACCTCCGCCCACTGCGGCAAAAGTCCAGCATGAGGCCCAGCAATCACAATCACGACTATGAAAGCCGCAGCAGCGACAAGAGACAGCGAAAACAGATAAACGAATGCAGCCGGTAAGAGCCTATTTCAGCAGGTTGCATATACCGCGTTGAGTCAGGGCGCGGATGGATGCAAGGCACGAGGTGAAGCCAATGGTTATTCCATTGGCGAGCCGAGCAACGCGGCAGACGCCGCGCCCTGACTCAACCCGAAAGGGCTGCTTGCCTGCAGGCGCATTGCGGTGTTGCGGCCTGCTTGTGGAGAATAACTACACCGCGCAGCCCGCGCCTTGCACTGCATCCCGCAGGCAAGCAGCGCGGTATATGCAACCTGCTGAAATAGGCTCTAAATAGCGCATCGCCTGATGATCGTCGACTAGATAATCCGCCCCACCGCCCACCCAATGGCGACGACGACGAACACAATGAGGATCAGCTTGGAAATTTGTATGGCGAAGCGCAGGTAGCGCTTATCGCGGGTGAACAGGTAGACGCCAAAGGTAATCGCGATGGCGATGGCGCCGAGGATGAGAAGAAAGCGGAGTACAAGCACGGCTTGCCTCCGCTATCTCATACCAACTGGGGTTGCAACGGAAGGAACACGCTGGGCGCCTCTTCCACTTGCTCGAAGGTGGCGTATTCCCACGCTTCGGCATCTGCCAGCAAGGCACGCAGCAGTTTGTTGTTGAGCGCGTGGCCGGATTTGTAAGCGTAGAAAGCGCCGATCAGCGGATGGCCGAGGATGTAGAGATCACCGATCGCGTCCAGCACCTTGTGCTTTACGAACTCGTCTTCGTAACGCAGGCCTTCGGTGTTGAGGATACGGTATTCGTCCAGGACCACGGCATTATCCAGACTGCCGCCGCGGGCCAGTCCCATGTTGCGTAGCGCTTCTACCTCATGCATGAAACCAAACGTGCGCGCACGGCTGATCTCGCGTACGTATGAGTTGTCGGCGAAATCGATGGTGACGGATTTGCCGGTGTGCTCGATGACCGGATGGTCGAAATCGATGGCGAACTCGATCTTGAAGCCGTGATAGGGTTCGAAACGCACCCATTTATCGCCATCGCGGACTTCGATTGTTTTCTTGATGCGGATGAACTGCTTGGGCACCGGCTGTTCGACGATCCCGGCGGATTGGATCAGGTAAACGAACGGACCGGCGCTGCCATCGAGAATAGGCACTTCGGAAGCGGTGAGGTCGATGTATGCATTATCGATGCCCAGGCCGGCAAGGGCAGACATCAGATGCTCGACCGTGGCGACGCGTACGCCATCGACATCCAGCGTGGAGGAGAGCCGGGTGTCCTTGACGTGTTGCGGCAGGGCTTTGATTTCTACAGGACTATCGAGATCGACCCGGCGAAAAACGATGCCGGTATCGGGCGCAGCAGGGCGCAAGGTGATCTTCACCTTGTCACCGGTATGCAGACCTACGCCCGTGGCGTGGATCACATGCTTCAATGTACGCTGCTTCAACACCCGATAATCCTTAATAACCAATCACCTGCAATAATAGCACAAACCGTGCCTCTTTCGCTTCACAAGCGCTATGCGGCGAAGACAGCTTCGCCTTGTTACACCTCTATGACAGCTATCGAACCGATTAATCCGCTTGCTTGCGCAAAAATGCCGGAATATCGAATTCGTCCATGCCGGTGTTCTTCATCGCTTCCACCTGTGCACGGCGAGCATTCGGGCGGAATGCGGCCGGTGCGTCGTCTTCGACGGAACCGCCCACGAACATCGGCTGGTTGTTGGTGCCGTTCATCAGCGGTGCCACCATGCGCATCTCCGGCTTTTGCGCGCGGCGTGCTGCACCGCCTGCCAGACCGGTCGCCACCAGCGTGATGCGCAGGTCGTTGCCCAGCGATTCGTCGAACACGTTGCCAAAGAACACCGAAGCGTCTTCCGCGGTAAACGACTTGATCGTGTTCATCACCTCGTAGAATTCGTCCATCGTGAAACTGTCGGCGCTGGAGGTGATGTTGACCAGAACGCCGCGTGCGCCTTCCAGGTTGACGTTTTCCAGGAACGGGCTGTT
>CAMLME010000215.1 GCA_946481235.1 uncultured Methylobacillus sp.
GGCGACGTGCTGGGTGCGGGCGAGGGCTGGGCCAAGTCCATCCTGTTCAATCCGCGTGCCCGCGACGAGTTTTCGGCCTTCTTCCAGCGTGGCGATAGTTTTGCACTGGGCGTGTGCAACGGCTGCCAGATGATGAGCAACCTGCATTCGATTATTCCAGGCGCGGAGCACTGGCCGCATTTCGTGCGCAACAAGTCCGAACAGTTCGAGGCGCGCTATGCGATGGTGGAGATTCTGGAATCCCCGTCGCTGTTCTTCTCCGGCATGGCCGGCAGCCGCATGCCGATTGCCGTGGCGCACGGTGAAGGGTTTGCGGAATTTTCTTCAACGGCTGCGGTCGAAAAGGCGCTGGCTGATAAACTGGTCAGCGTGCGTTTTGTCGATAACCATGGGCGGCCGACGGAAACCTATCCGTTCAACCCCAACGGTTCGCCGCAAGGCATTACCGGCTTGACCACGCGCGACGGTCGATTCAGCATTATGATGCCGCATCCGGAACGGGTCTTCCGTACCGTGCAGCATTCATGGCATCCTGAGGGTTGGGGTGAGGATGGGCCGTGGTTGCGGATGTTCCGTAATGCACGGAAGTTTGCAGGATAATTTTTATAATTAGCTGGAGAAAACATGAAACTGGTTAAGGCACTGATACTGAGTTTGGCATTGGCATCCCCGCTCACCGCGCTGGCTCTCGGTAGCGACGAGCAAGTCGAATTTACCGAAGCGCTGGGCAACGGCAATGTCGCCGTGGTGAAGAAATACCTGGATAACGGCGTGAACGTCAACGACCAGTATTTTGCATGGTCGCCGCTGCAAATCGCTGCCAACAAGAATCAACTGGAAGTCGTCAAACTGCTGGTCGAAAAAGGTGCCGATCTGAACTACAAGCATCCGATTACCAAAATGACCGCGCTTGCTCTGGCGGCAGTTGACGGTTATCCCGATGTCGTGTCTTATTTGTTGTCCAAGGGCGCCGATCCAAACGTCAAGATGCGCGGCAATGTTTCCATCATTCGCGTCGTGCGCGATGAAGGCAATACTGCAATGGTCGACCTGCTGCTGAAAGGTGGCGCCAAGGATGATGGCTGCAAAGACGGCAAGTGTTTCTAAGCAAAAACTGATTTGAGACTCAACATGTAGTCTTTCCGACTGGGAGGTGGGGTGAGACGGTGCGTATCCATGGCTGTGCTGCTATGGCTGGCCTGCTACACGCAGGCAGCACTGGCCGATCCTCATCTTCGCGTGCTGGCGGCCTCCTGCGCCGCCTGTCACGGCACGAATGGCAATAGCGTCGGCGGAACCCCGGTTCTGGCCGGCCTGGCGCCGGACTATTTCATTACGCAAATGCAGGCGTTTCGTTCAGGAGCGCTTCCTTCCACGGTCATGTATCGCCATGCAAAAGGGCTGACCGAAACTGAAATCAATCAACTCGCCGATTATTTCGCCGCCCAACCGCGGCATCCGATCACTATTCCCCCGAAAGTCGAAGCTCCGTGACCGCGCGTCGCGATTTTCTCAAGCTGCTCGCAGCCAGCGCGGCGCTAGGCGCTGCTCCCAGCCTGGCTTGGGCGGGCCAGCCCCAAGGCCGCGTTGTGATTGTTGGCGGCGGTTATTCTGGGGCAACGGCTGCAAAATATTTAAGGATGTGGGGCGGCAACCGGCTGGACATCGTGCTAGTCGAGAAAAGCCCGGCATTCATTTCCTGCCCGCTCAGCAATCTGGTGCTGGGAGGCAGTAAAACGATAGACGAGCTGACATTCGGATTTTCCGGGTTGGATAAGTACGGGATACGTCGTGTGCAACAGGAAGTGATCGCCATTGATACCGAGCTGCGCACGCTTGCTTTGTCGAACGGGGAAACGCTGCCCTACGACCGGCTGATCGTCGCCCCAGGCATCGACTTCGTCTGGGAAAAATTGCCGATGCTCGAAAGCGCAGCGGCGCAACAAGCCGTGCCGCATGCCTGGAAAGCCGGCGAACAGACGGTGAATCTCCGCCGCCAGCTGGAAGCAATGCCAGACGGCGGTACGTTTGTGATGACGGTTCCCAAAGCGCCTTATCGTTGCCCGCCGGGGCCATACGAGCGCGCCAGTCAGGTCGCTTTCTACTTCAAGCAGCACAAGCCGCGCGCCAAGGTCATCGTGCTGGATGAAAATCCCGAGATCGTATCGAAGAAGGGATTGTTTACCAAAACCTGGGCCGACATGTATCCGGGGATGGTGGATTACCGGCCGAACAATGCGGTTATCGAGATCGATGTCGCGACGCGCAACGTGAAAACGGAATTCGAGACGGTCAAGGCCGATGTGCTCAATGTGATTCCGCCGCAGCGTGCCGGCAAGCTGGCGCAGGTGCTGGGCGCGGCGAATATCGACCGGCGCTGGTGTGAGGTGGATTTCCTGACTTACGAATCCAGGGTTGTTTCCGGGGTTCATATCATCGGTGATGCCGTGGCGGCAGCACTGCCCAAGTCTGCGCACATGGCGACTTCGCAGGCCAAAGTCTGCGCTTCGGCGATTGTTTCGCTGATGGCGGGCGAGGCCCCCGACCCGCAGCCGGTCTTCGCCAACACTTGCTACAGTTTTGTCAGCGACACGATGGCAATGCACGTGGCGAACGTCTATCGTTTCGATGCATCAAAGAAAATGATGGTGTCTGCGGAAGGCGGTGGCGTTTCCGACCGCCCGAGCGAACAGGAAGGCAATTACGCGCAGTGGTGGGCCAAGAATATCTGGAGCGATGTATTGAAATGACGAGGCGGTCTTTGACCCTGCTCTT
>CAMLME010000216.1 GCA_946481235.1 uncultured Methylobacillus sp.
GATGTTCCGTGTTGAACGCGGACAGTGTGCGTTCCGCCATCACGCGCAGCAGCAGCGAGTGTACTTGCGGACGGGCGCGGTTGATTTCGTTGAAGAAGAACACCGCCAGGCTTTCGCCGCAGCGCAGCAGCGGGCCGGCGTCCACATGCGGGCGACCGTCTTCGCCCAGATAGGTGTGATAAACGAGATCGTTGGGCATCAGGTCGATGGTGCCCTCGATGCGTTCGTAACCGCCGCCGATACCACGGGTGAATGCGCGCAGCAGCGTGGTCTTGCCGACGCCGACATCGCCTTCCAGCAGCACGTGGCCGCGCGCAAAAATCGCCGTGGTAATGAGGCGTACCGGCCGTTCCTGCCCGACGACGACCTTGTTGATTTCGGATTCCAGTTTCAGCGCATGCTCGCGCCAGTCGACCAGTTGGCTGTCGGCGGTTGAACTCACTCTTGTCTCTCCCTCATATTGGCTTCTCGGTGCCGAGAAAATAATGTTGGTGTCAGTCTACCCATTTCTTGGAAAACAGTATGCCATGAAAAAGCATACTGACTAGTAAGTATTTTGAGGTGCGTTAATTTAATTGCTGAAGTTTTCGATGTCTGCTGTGCACCTCAACTGTCGCACAGGCAAAATAATGCATTGAGAGTAACGCTTGAAAACCATTGATGGCATCCCTTCCTCGACGTATCGCGCATCTCGACATGGACATGTTCTTCGCGGGCGTGGAGCTGCTGCATTATCCCGAATTGCGCGGCATGCCCATGGTGGTGGGCGGCCGGTCGGCGGACGTGCCCGAATTGTTGCCGGACGGCACGCGGCATTTTCATCGTTTGCGTGAATATGCCGGGCGCGGCGTGGTGACGACTTCCACCTACGAAGCCCGTGCGCTGGGCGTGTTTTCGG
Source organism: uncultured Methylobacillus sp. (assembly GCA_946481235.1). Next base: position 899 of record CAMLME010000216.1, read on the forward strand.
CCATGAGCATGATGAAGGCCGCGCGCCTTGCTCCGGACGCCGTGCTGCTGCCGGCCAATTTCGACGCCTATCGCCATTATTCGCGACTGTTCAAGCAGGCGGTTGCTTCCATCACGCAGGATATCGAGGACCGCGGCATCGACGAAATCTATATCGATCTTACCAACCGTCCCGAGGAAAGCCGCGCGCTGGCATCGCAGATCAAGCAGGCTGTCCGCGATGCCACCGGACTTTCCTGCTCGATATGCATCGCCCCCAACAAATTGCTCGCCAAGATCGGCTCGGACCTGGATAAACCCGACGGCCTGACTATCCTCGACGAAGCCAGCATCCCGTCGCGGATCTGGCCGCTGAGTGTGGGCAAGATCAACGGCATCGGCCCCAAGGCAGCGCAAAAGCTGGCGGGGCTTGGCATCGTAACAATCGCGGAATTGGCGCAGGCCGATCCGGCAATGCTGCAAAAGCACTTTGGCCTGAGTTATGCGGGCTGGCTTATCAATGTTGCGCACGGCCGGGACAGCCGCCCCGTCGTGACCCGCTCGGAACCCAAGTCCGTCAGTCGCGAAACCACGTTTGAACGCGACCTGCATGCCAGGCGAGACCGGGCAGTGCTGTCGGAGGCGTTTACCTCGCTATGCACCCGGGTGGCGGCAGATCTCAAGCGCAAAGGCTATGTCGGCCGCACCATCGGCATCAAGCTGCGCTATCAGGATTTCCGAACGGTAACGCGGGACCTGACCTTGATCGCGCCGACGCAGGATGCGACCGCTATCCGGCGTGCGGCGGGGGAGTGTCTGAAGCGGGTGCCTCTGGATAGCAGGATCCGGTTGCTGGGGGTACGGGCCGGCGCGTTGTCTCCTGAAACCGAAGGTTTGGCGAAGGAAAGCCCGGCGCAAGGGGAGCTGCCATTCTGAGTTTCGCAGGACGCATCAACGCGGCGCTCCGCTCTTACGTGAGTATTTTGTCCTCCGTCGACGGTCAGTCGAAGCTTGCTACAGCAAGAATTGCCTCCCTGATCGTGGGAGCGAAATATTTGGAAATGCAGCAAGTGCCAGTACGCGCGGCATGCGTGCGGACAAGGTCGACGACTTCATGCAGCGAGGCATGCCGGCCGGTCGGCACAGGCAGGGCGATACCGTTCGCGTGGCGTAGCTTGTAAATCCTGCCGTCGGCATCAATGAGCCGATCGATATCGCGGTATTGAAACCGGTGCCTGGTCGGGTCCTTGTCCCAGTCGACCTGGTCGCCTACGAAAGCCAGTTCATCCTGTCCGGCGTAGTGGATGATGGCCGGCCAGGCGATCGGTGCTGGCTGCAACATGGTTAACCGGCCTTTCGAAAAGTGAGATTGATGCGGTGGTGGCCAAGCTGCGGATGATGACTTTCCTTGAGGGTCAGCACACCGTGGTAGCGCAGCCTGTCGGGGCCGCCCCACACGACTACATCGCCATCCACGAGCGGCACGCGCAGGGTTTTGTCCGAGCGCTTGATGCCGCCGAACAGAAACACTGCCGGCACGCCGAGCGATACCGAGACGATGGGCTGGGTGAAATCCATCTCGTTTTTGTCTTGATGCAGCGTTAGCCGCGTGCCCGGCGCATAGCGATTGATCAGGCAGGCATCGGGAATGAAGTGCTCGAATCCTGCGGCGGCGGCAGCGGCCGTGGCGAGGGCGGTAAAGCACGCAGGCATCGACGGCCATGGGCGTTCGGTGACGGGGTCGACTCCCGTGTAGCGGTAACCGCGCCGGTCGGAGGTCCACCCGAGCGGGCCGCAGTTGGTCATCGCTACCGACATCACGAATCCGCCGGGCGTCACCAT
>CAMLME010000217.1 GCA_946481235.1 uncultured Methylobacillus sp.
TGCTCGCGCGGATGGCCGCTCTCATCGCAGGCCTTGCGGTATTCTTCAAGCGTGTGCTGCGCCCGTCCCATCACAGACTCTTCCGGATAGCTGCCTGTTTCATCAAGCGCGCCGGCTTCAAGCCCGGTCAGCAATGCGATGCCATCAAGTACATGGTCTATCACGTGAATGCGGAAATCGCCGCGCTCCACGGCATCGCGCACTTCCTGGTCAAGCACCAGATGCGAACGGTTACGCGCAGGAATAATAACGCCCTGCGTGCCGTCCAGCCCCAGCTTGCGGCAGGTACGGAACCAACCCTCGATTTTCTCGTTGATGCCGCCGACCGGCATGACTTCGCCGTGCTGATTGAGCGCACCGGTGACGCCTATGCCTTGAGGCAAGGCGATCCCTGAAATTGCCGACAGCAGCGCGAACAATTCCGCGCACGATGCCGAGTCCCCCTCGACTCCATGGTATTCCTGCTCAAATACCAGCGATGCGGACAGGCATAACGGAGCCTGGCGCGCAAACGCGGCCGATAGCCATCCTTGCAGGATCAGGACGCCTTTGTCGTGCGATGGACAGGTCATCTCTACTTCCCGGTCGATATTGAGCACACCTTCATCGCCGGCGTAAGCACGGGCTGTAATCCGCACGGGCAACCCGAACCGGTAATCCCCCAAATCAACCTGCGCCAGACCGTTAATCTGGCCGGCCACCGCGCCATGCACCCGTATCATCAGTTCCCCGGCAGCAATTGTTTCAAGAAGCTGTTGCTCGGGGTAATCATGGCGTTCGCGGCGTGCCGCAAGCGCATCGGCAACATCCTGTTCCGAAACCGTATGCACATCACCTCGGTGGCGGCAAAAAGCGGTCGCTTCAATCAGCCAGGCTTCCAGTTCGCCCAGCTCCGTGCCGATATGTCGCTGGTCGTCGATCGCACGCTGCATTTCGAGCAACAGGCGCGCGACAGCCGCACTTGAAAAATGCGGCAAGTCGAGATCGCGGCAACGCTGGGAAATAAAGGCGCCAATCGCACGGCGCGTGTCGGCATTCGCCGGGAAATATTCGGCAAAATCCACCTTGACGCGGAAATGACGCATCAGTTCGGGGTCGGCTTCCTGCAAGGCGTAATAATCTTCGCGCGAACCGATCAGCACCAGCTTGGCCCGGATCTCCATCGCCTCTGGCTCTAGCGTCACGGCGGATAATTGGCCTGAAGCGGCGGCCGGCTCCTCGATTTGCAAACAGCCATTGCGCAGATAGCGTTGCAGTTTCTCCCATACCGTAGCATCGCGCATGACGTCGCGCAGGTGCAGCATCAGATACCCGCCATGTGCGCGATGGATGTTACCGGCACGGATGCGGGTGAAATCGGTCGCCAATATACCGTTCTCGGCCTGAAAATCGATGCCGCCGAATAGCGATCTGAAAACAGGATCATCGTCACGCAAGGCCGGCGCACCGGCACTTGCAGCGCTATCGACCAGCACGTTGACACGGTAACGGGATAACCGCGCCTCCAATTGTTCGCGCGCTTCTTCGTGAGTTTCCGTATACAAGGCTAACGATCTCAGCACATCGTCAGCCAGCCCGGTCAGATACCGGGCAAATTTTTCTGAATCCTGCACCTTGTCAGTCATGACACTGCGCAGGCTTTCGATCTCGCGGTTGAGTACTGGCAGTATGGCCTGATGGCGCAACTCGGTTATCACGCGCTCCAGTTCCTGCTCGACTGGACGCACCGCATCGAGATATTTGCCGATTTCGGTGCGCAACTCCTGTTCCGCGGTTTCCAGCGCGAGACGCTGTTCGGATGGCAGCGCGAGCACGGCATCCTCTTGCATCGACTGACCGTTTTCATCCATGAGCGTGAACACCAGCCGCCCCTCTTCACGCCGTAAGGCAAAGCGGCGGGCTGCAGCAAAAGCGACCAGATCGACATACGCGCGTTCGACGGGTTGGCGACTCGCCTTTTTCAAACGCTCGCTATCCAGACGCACGCTCTCTTCATCCAGCTTGCGCGGGATTTCACGTGCGACGCCATCTGAAAAAATTTCCAGTGCCGAACGCAATGCAGCCGCCTGGCCGGTGTGCAAACGCAGTGCGAGCGGACGTTCCGGGCGTTCGAAGTTGTAGAGGTAAACAAGATCGGGCGCCGACGGTCGTGCAGCGGCCACTTCCTGCATCAGGCGGAACATCAGCGAAGAACGTCCGCTCCCGGCCTCACCCAACACAAACAGATGATAATCCGGCCGATCCACTCCCAGCCCGAAACGGGCCGCTTTTTCGGCGCGCTGTTGACCGATCCAGCCATAGTGCTGGCCGGCTATTTGCGAAGTGTCGTCGAAGCCAAATTCCGCAAGGTCGAACGTCACCGTCAGTTCCGACGAGGTAAGCATCTGCATCGTCAATCGCTCTCCGACCAGCGTTGCTTCGCATCGTCGTCGCTGGCGCGCGCTTCGACCCAACGCTCGCCGGCATCGGTTTGCTCTTTCTTCCAGAAAGGGGCTTCGGTTTTGAGGTAGTCCATGATGAATTCGCAAGCGGCGAAAGCTTCGCCACGATGGGCGCCGGTGACCACAACCAGCACGATCTGATCAAGCGGCTTGAGCGCACCGATGCGGTGAATTACCAGGGCGTCAAATATATCCCACCGTCCCTTGGCCCGCTCGACGATCCCTTCCAAGGCCTTTTCAGTCATTCCCGGATAATGTTCCAAGGT
>CAMLME010000218.1 GCA_946481235.1 uncultured Methylobacillus sp.
GGATCGGTTTCCTTGAGGGCGAAATTGAGCGCGCCGGCCTTGAAGCCCGGCCACGGACGCAAATGGAAGAAGCGGAAATTGGGGCCGAGTGTCGCCATGTGCGCCTCGACCGGCTTCCACAGCGCTTCGTCCGCGGTGTTGTTGTCGATCACCAGCACTTCGAAGTTGCGGTAGTTCATGCGTGCCAGGCTGTCGATGGTCTCGATGACCATTTCCGGCGGTTCGTTGTAGCACGCCAGATGAATGGATACGAAGGGCTCCTCTTCCGGCGGCAGGGCAGGCAAGGGAGTAAAACGGCGCTTCCAGACACGCTTGAACAGCACTTCGCCGAATTCGTAGCCGTGCGTCAGCAGCACCGAGATGGTGATCAGCGTGGCAGCAATGAGCACGGAAAGTCCCACGAGATCTTTCGGCGTCAGGTAATAATCTTCAGGCACGTTGATGCCGACGATCAGCGTTGCCACCGAAGCCTGCACCAGGATGGCCAGCCACACCCGGCCCCACAGGCTCCATCCCGCCAGCAGGAAACCGATCAAGAACATGGGAACCAGCGCATAAGCCCCCGCCTCACGCGCTTTGCTTTGCCAATGGATATCGCGCGGCACATCGCCAGTCAGCGAGAATTTTGGTTCGCGGTCGGCGTTGAATACTCCCCAATACGCCCCGGCCCACCCTTCCAGTGCCACTTTCCAGGGCTGGTCAAAGGCTTCCATCACGTAGTAATCCAGCGTACGGGTACGCTCCTGCGACAGAAAGGTGCGCAGGAACAAGGCTTCATTCGCGCGTGAAGGGATGGCCGCCTCGACGCCGGGGCCGCGGCTCGGCCAGCCGATTTCGCCGATCACGATCTTTTTCTTCGGGTACGTCTTTGCAAGCTGGTCGTAGCGCTGCATCGCATACGCGACGGCCGCCTCGGCGGGCACTCCCTCGTGATAGGGCAGCAGGTGCACGGTGATGAAATCGACGTTTTCCGCAAGCTCGGGATACTTGAGCCAGATATGCCAGGGCTCCGCGGTAGAAACCGGCTTTCTGGTACCGGCCTTGACGGCCTTGAGGTACAGAATCAGCGTATCCGGTGTCATGTCCTCGCGCAGAACGGCTTCGTTGCCGACGATCAGTCGGTCGATGTGCCGGTACTTGTTGGCAAGCCGGATTCCCGCCTCGATTTCGTGCTGGTTGTGCTCCACGCTCTGATCCAGCCAGATGCCGTTGGTGAGCTTGAGCCCTTTTTTCGCGGTCAGGGGAACCACTGCAGCGTTGTCCAGCGAACTGTAGGTGCGGACACGCTTGGTGAGCGTGGCGAGCAGGTCGATGTCGCGCGCCAGCTCGGCTTCATCCGGGTACTCGTTCGTCAGCGGGCTCTGGTCGCGCCCGTAGCCGCTGTAGGCAAAGCCTGCAATGCGGTGTTCCGCATCGGTCATTTCCACGCCGCGATTCACCCATGCCCACACGCCATACTGCGCAATTGCGACAAAGACCGCGATGCTCAATGCAACGGCGAATCGGATGAAAAATCTTGCGTAACGTTTAATGGGCATGATGCTGATTCTGTTGCCGATTTAGTTGATGCGTACGGGGACGTGATTGTAATTGATCTTCACCAGCGGCATGCATCATTCAGAGCGTTGACCAAACAAAAAGCCCGCAAATGCGGGCTTTTTTATTCCGACAAAAATCTCAATGGACTTCGCCACTGCTTTCCATGCTTGCCATTAACTGGCAAGACGCCGCGCAACGCCGGCAAACTTCCGCGCACTCCTGCAGGGTATTGCTTTCACCAGGCGCGATTCCCTCGCACATTTCGGCGCAATCTTCGCAAATCGCAGCACATAGTTCGCATGTACTGAAATGGTATTGCGACTCGCGGCTCATGAGTTCCGCGTCCAGCGTACAGATTGCGGCGCAATCCATGCACAGGGCAATGCACTGACCCATGCCCGGCTTCTCCATCGCGATGCATTCCGCCGCGCATTGCTGGCAGATACTGGAGCAATCCAGACAATTGCGTATGCAGTCCTGCAGGCTTTGCATCATCTGTGGGTTGTATTGTGTGGTGCTGGCATGCAGCATGTCGATCTCCTTTCAAACGTGGGTGAGAGGGCGCTTGCAGATTCGCCATCATGCTGAAATCTGGAAATCGAATATGTCAGACGTTGGCTGAATCGCTGTCAGACGGATCATGAGAATGCTGCACTTCATTTCAGGATTTCTTAAGGAAAGAGGCATAGGATAATAGCCGTGTCATCATCAAGGACAAATGCCATGACTTCCGACAACCGCATCCAGCGCTTCAGCAACCCAACCATCGCCCTGCACTGGCTGATGGCCATCCTGCTGGTCGCCGTTTATCTGCTCATTGAATTACGCGAGCTTTACCCCAAAGGCAGCGATCCTCGCGAGGCCATGAAAGCATGGCATTTCATGCTCGGCATGACCGTGTTCTTTCTTGTCTGGATACGCCTCGCCGTGCGACTGCGCGCTGTAAAGCCGGCCATCGTGCCCGCGCCTCCGGCCTGGCAAAACACGCTGGCGAGCATAGCGCATGGACTGCTTTATCTGCTGATGATCGGGTTGCCGCTAGCCGGCTGGCTGATGTTGAGCGCCGCCGGGAAACCGATCCCTTTTTTCGGCCTGGAGCTTCCGCCCCTGATAGGCGAAAACAAGGAACTGGCGAAGACCATCAAGGAAGTCCA
>CAMLME010000219.1 GCA_946481235.1 uncultured Methylobacillus sp.
CCCCACAACTCGCTGGATGCTTCGCGCAGGCGGATGGTGACGCGATAAATCAGTTCGTACTCGCGCACCCTACCGCCGCCGGACAGCGAGAGAATGTTTTTCTCGGTCGTTTCGCCCATTAGTTCCAGCAGCATTTCCGCTTCTTCAGGCGTTGCCACGACCTCCACGCCGCTGCTGACGAGGGATCGACGCAGATCCTTGGCCAGTTGGGCAGATGAACTGTTTTTTTGCAGGTAAAGCTTCTTGAAGCTCATTTCCGTCGTTCCGCGCAGTTGGAAGCCACAGGCGGCAAGTGCTAGCAGGCTGAAAGCGAGCAGCAGGTTACGGAAGGCAATGTGCGAGTTCAGTGGCATGAGTTTCATGATTTACCCTACGACGACGTTGATCAGTTTGCCTGGGACGACGATTACTTTCTTGATGCTGACACCTTCCAGATGCTTTTGTACACAAGGTTGTTCGATAGCCAGCTGTTCGATGGCGGTACGCTCCATGTCCTTGGCGACGGTAATGCTGCCGCGCAGCTTGCCGTTGACCTGGATCACCATCTCGATTTCATCCTGCACCAGGGCTGCCGCATCCGGTTCCGGCCACGACGCGGCGAGGATGTCGCCATCGTAACCCAGTTCGCTCCACAGGGCATGGCAGATATGCGGCGTGATCGGCGACAGCAGGCGCAGCAGGATGGACAGGCTCTCGCCGATGACGGCGTGATTGGTTGGTTCCTTGCCGGCTTTTTCCAGCGCGTTGAGCATCTTCATCGCGGCGGAAACCACGGTATTGAACTGGAAGCGGCCGAGGTCGTAATTGGCCTGTTTCAGCGTGGTGTGAATCTCGTGGCGCAGGTTTTTTGCACCTGCCGACAGGCTGGTCAGGTCCATGGACTCCTTGCCGATGCCTCCGAACTCGCTGCCGAATGTCCACAAGCGCTTGAGGAAGCGGTGCGCGCCTTCGACGCCGCTGTCTGACCATTCCAGCGTCTGCTCCGGCGGGGCGGCGAACATCATGAACAGCCGCGCGGTGTCGGCACCGTACTGTTCGATCAATGCTTGCGGGTCGACGCCGTTCCGTTTGGACTTGGACATGGTACCCATGCCCTGGAAATCCACTGCTTGGCCGTCGGCCAGCAGTTTCGCACCGCAGACCTTGCCGGCGGCGTCATGCACCAGTTCGACTTCTTCCGGCGCGAAATACTCGATGCCGCCCTTGTCGGTGCGGCGCGAGAAAATATGGTTCAGCACCATGCCCTGGGTCAGCAGGTTGGCGAACGGCTCGTCGTAATCGACCAAGCCCATGTCGCGCATCACCTTGCTCCAGAAGCGCGAGTAGAGCAGGTGCAGGATGGCGTGTTCGATGCCGCCGATGTATTGGTCGACTGGCATCCAGTAGTTGGTTTCGGCGTCCGCCATCGCGGTACTGTTGAACTTGCTGGCGTAGCGTGCGTAATACCAGCTGGAATCCACGAAGGTATCCATGGTGTCGGTTTCGCGTTTCGCTGTTCCACCGCACTTGGGGCAGGTGCAGTTGAGGAAATCGGCGCGTTTATTGAGCGGATTGCCGGAGCCGTCCGGCACGCAGTCTTCCGGCAGCACAACCGGCAACTGCTCGTCCGGCACTGGCACGTCGCCGCAGCTGTCGCAATGAATGATGGGGATCGGGCAGCCCCAGTAGCGCTGGCGGGAAACCCCCCAGTCGCGCAGGCGGAACTGCGTCTTCGGCCCGCCCATGTTCTGCGTGCCGAGGTCGGCGGCGATGGCATCGAAGGCCTGTTCGAAGTTCATGCCGTCGTAGAGGCCAGAGTTGAACAGCACGCCATACTGCGCGAACACGTCCGACCACTGGTGCCAGTCCAAAATGGTGTTGCCATCGGCGATCTGCATTGCCGGCGTGAACACCGGCGACTCGCCCACTTCATGCGGAGCGGCGTGGTTGGCGTCGATCACGGCTGCTGGCGCCTCGTTCCAGCCGGCCGGCAGGATTACCGGCTTGATCGGCAGCGTGTATTTCTGTGCGAAGGCGAAATCACGTTCGTCGTGCGCCGGTACCGCCATCACCGCGCCGTCGCCGTAGCTCATCAGCACGTAATTGGCTACCCACACCGGCACCGCCTCGCCGGTGAGCGGATGGGTGACGGTAAGCCCGGTGTCCATGCCTTCTTTTTCCATCGTGGCGAGGTCCGCTTCCATCACCGAACCATGCTTGCATTTCTCTATAAAGGCCGCCAATTCCGGGTTGTCGCGCGCGGCACGGGCAGCCAGCGGGTGTTCCGCCGCTACTGCGCAATAGCTGACGCCCATCACGGTATCAATGCGGGTGGTAAATACCCATAGCTTTTCCGGCTTGCCGTCCAGTTCGTACGGGAAGGCGAAGCGCATGCCCACGCTCTTGCCGATCCAGTTGGCCTGCATGGTGCGCACGCGTTCCGGCCAGCCCGGCAGCTTGTCCAGGTCGGCCAGCAGTTCTTCGGCATATTGTGTAATGCCGAAGTAATAACCGGGGATTTCACGCTTTTCGACCAGCGCACCCGTGCGCCAGCCGCGGCCGTCGATGACTTGCTCGTTGGCGAGCACGGTTTGATCGACGGGGTCCCAATTCACGACTTGGGTCTTCTTGTAGGCAATGCCTTTTTCCAGCATGCGCAGGAACAGCCACTGGTTCCACTTGTAGTA
>CAMLME010000220.1 GCA_946481235.1 uncultured Methylobacillus sp.
GGGCGGATCTCGTCGCGGAACTTGGTCTGGATCTGGTAGAAATTGAGCGGCAACTGCTTGTAGCTCTTGATTTCGCGGCGCGCGATGTCAGTGATCACTTCTTCGTGCGTCGGGCCGAAGCAGAAGTCGCGGTTGTGGCGGTCCTTGATCTTCAGCATCTGCGGGCCGAACACTTCCCAGCGGCCGGTTTCCTGCCACAGTTCGGCAGGCGTCACCGCCGGCATCAGCAATTCCAGCGCGCCCGCCTTGTCCATTTCCTCGCGCACGATGGCCTCGACCTTGCGCAATGCGCGCAGGCCCAGCGGCATCCAGCTATAGAGGCCGGACCCCAGGCGCTTGATCAGGCCGGCGCGCAACATCAGGCGATGCGACGCCAGTTCGGCTTCTGCCGGAGCTTCTTTGAGGGTGGACAGGAAGAATTGTGAAACGCGCATCGGAGAAGCTTTCTGAATGAACCGTTAAGGCGCGGAATTTTATAGGAATTGCAGGGTTTCGTCAGTAAGCGCGCGCCTTGAGCCCTGCGTGACGACAGCTTTAGTGTGCAGCGCTGTTATCCGGCTTCCAGCCTGCTTGCCAGGTGTCGAGCGGGAGTACGGTCGCCGGTTGGCCGTTATCGTAAAACCATGAGTCGACGGCGAATTTCTTCATGCTGCCGATCTCGGCAATAACGGCGGTGGAGTGGCGACCGAAGATCAGGAAGCCGCCGCGCGTCTTGGTATCGAGAATTTCATGGAAGCGCATCAGCCCATCGGCACGCATCATGCGCATGTAATTGGTGCTATTGGTGGCCTCATCATTGCAATCGAGCTGGCCCGGCCAGGCCGAGTTGCCGAAAGTCCCGGCGCGGTCACCTGCAGTGCCGGTCTTGGGTCCGACGATGCTCTCCAGCAGGCCGATGGCGGCTCGCACCGTTTCGCGTTCTGATTCAGCATCGCGGGGCGTGGGGTCGAACATCGCGCGCACCCGCGACCATTCCTCGGCAGTCAGCCCGACCTGCTCGATGGCGGCGCAGGTTCCGCCCCAGCAGAAGCTGAAGCCTTGCGGCGTCGGGGTTTCTTTCAGGACGCGCGTCATCGCGTCGGCATCAGCAGCGGCTGCGAATGGAAAGACCAGCAAGGCGGCCAGCGCCGCCGCTTTCACAACTTGAAGATCAGACCACCACCGGAACATCGGGCAGTTCATTGGGATTGTCGCGGCCGTGCGCGGGGAAGTGTTCTTGCAGGATGGCGGTAATGCGCGCTATGCCCAGCAGCACGCCGGCTTCGAAACGGCCTGCGCGGAATTCGGTTTCCATCGCGTGGCATATCGCTTCCCAGCCGGCTGCGCCAACCAGTGCATGCACACCGCGGTCGGCGACGATTTCGACGTCATGGTCTGCCAGCAGCAGGTAGATCAACACGCCGTTGTTGTGCTCGGTATCCCAGATGCGCAGTTGCGAAAAGATTTGCAGCGCCCGCTCGCGCGCCGGAATGCCGTCCAACGCATCGTGCCACGGCAGTGCGCCTTCAATGGCGAAGCGCACTTCGCCGGTATGCAAGCGCTCGCTATCGCCGATGGTTTTGGTGATGGCCGACATCGCGCTGGCTGGGAAATTGCGCCGCACCAGCCAGGGCGGAAAAAACCAGTGTTTCAGGATGCGTTTGATGTTCATGCCTACCATCTCCCCGAAGCGCCGCCGCCGCCGAAGCCGCCGCCGCCCCCACCGAAACCGCCGCCTCCGAATCCCCCTCCACCCATGCCACCGAGCCCGCCGCCATGAAAGCCGCGACCACCGCCGAGGGTAAAGATGAATGCCATCACGGCCAGGGCCAACGCGAAGAAAATACCCGCGCCCAACAGCCAGACCAGAACACCGACAATGCCTCCGGTCGCCACTCCGCCCAGTACCTTGCCGAAAATGGCGCGCAGCAGGCCGCCGATCACGATGGCGGCAATAAATACGATAGGGAAAAACTTGTCGAAAGAGCCGCCGCTGGCAGTCTGTTGCTTGGGTGGGGGCAAGGGTTCGCCGTCAACCAGCCCGATCAGGCGCTCGATGCCGGCATTGAGTCCGCCAGCCACGTCGCCGGTGCGGAAGTAGGGAATCATGATTTCCTCGATCACGCGCTTGGCGATGGCATCTGGAATCACACCCTCCAGGCCGTAACCAACCTCGATGCGTACCGCGCGATCATTGGTCGCCATCAGCACAAGTATGCCGTCGTCGACGCCCTTGCGCCCCAGTTTCCATGCCTCGGCGACGCGGATGCCATATTGCTCGATGGCTTCCGGTTGCGTCGTCGGCACCAGGAGCACCGCGATCTGGCTACCTTTCTTTTGCTCGAAGGCAGCCAAGCGGGATTCGAGCGCCGCCTTCTGCTCGGGCTGCAGCGTCCCGGTGAGATCTGTGACGCGCGCCGATAGCGGCGGCACAGCTACCTCTTCTGCCAGCGCCATCCATGGCAATAGCAACAGAAGCAGGCTGAATAGCCAGCGGCGCATCACCATGCCTTACTTGTTGCCGAAATCGACCGTGGGCGGCGTGGAGATCGCCTTTTCGTTTTCCACGCTGAAGTTGGGCTTGGTCTTCATGCCGAACACCATCGCGGTCAGGTTGCTGGGGAAGGAGCGCACCGTCACGTTGTATTCCTGCACGGCCTTGATGTAGCGATTGC
>CAMLME010000221.1 GCA_946481235.1 uncultured Methylobacillus sp.
CAGCCTTGCGTGAGGCGGCCTGGATTTTTTTATGCCACGACACAGAAAAGTATTGCGATGGAAACTCTGATCAGCCTGATGCATAGAATGAGCCTGGGGCAAAAATTCTGCCTGAGCACCTTGCTGCTCACCCTACCCGGCTTCCTTATCCTTGCGGCCCAATGGTGGCCGCAATATCAGTTCAATCTTTACATTATTGCTGGAGTAACGGCGGGCATAGCGCTGTTCATGACATTAGCCTTCTTTTTGTCGATACGGCGCGCACTGGGCACGCTCAACCACGCCGTCAAATGCATGACCGCAGGCGATCTTTCCGCACGAAGCCAGATCGAAAGCAGCGACGGATTCGGCTCGCTCTCGCTCAATTTCAATGAAATGGCGCGCGAAACCGGCCGCCTGATCAAGGAAGTACACGGCGCGACGGACGAAGTCGCCAGCGCAGCACGCGAGCTCACCTCTGCCGCTGCACGCGTAGTTTCAGGTGCAACGGCCCAGTGCAATCTTGCCGTGGATTCCACCAGAGCCGTGGAGGAAATGCGTGCCAGCGTAGAACAGGTCGCAGAAGCGGCAAGCCTGTCGCGTGAAATCGCCGAAAAATCGGAGCATCTTGCCGAAAGCGGTACGGAAGTCGTCGATGAAGCCGGCAACGAAATGGAGCGCATCCGCGCCTCCATGGTCAAGCTGGAAGCACTAGTGCTGTCGATGGGTGAAAACTCCGACGAGATCGGCAACATCGTCAATGTGATTCGCGAAATTGCCGATCAGACGAACCTGCTGGCATTGAACGCAGCGATCGAAGCGGCACGTGCCGGCGAGCAGGGCCGCGGATTCGCAGTGGTAGCAGACGAGGTACGCAAGCTGGCGGAACGTACCACCAGCGCCACCGTAAAGATCAGCGGCATGATCGATGGCATCCTGCAACAGATCGACGGCACCGTGCATGGCATGCAGGAAGGCCGCGCCCAGGCGGAGCAAGGCGTGATTCTCGCCCACCGCGCAGGCGAAGCGCTGGGCAGCATACGCGAAGGCGGCCACCTGACCATGGATCGGGTACGCGCCATCGCCGAAGCGACCAAAATACAAACTGCCGCGAGCCGCCAGGCCGTTTCCAGCATGGAGGAAATTGCCAGACGTGCCGCTGAAAACAATGCCGCCAGCGACGAAGCCGCTGCCGTCGCCGGCCATCTGGAAACGCTCGCTTCCAATCTGCGCACGTCCGTTCAACGTTTCAGGATCTAGCACCCATGTTAACTCTCGCCATTACTCTGTTATGCCTCGCTCTGATCTATGCCGCGCTGTTTTTTGCAGAAAAACATAAAAAACATCGCAAGCTGCTGCGCCGTCTGCATGGCATCAAGGCATTGCAAACCGGCGTCTCGTTAATGACGACTATTCAGCAACATCGCGGGATGTCGGCCGGCCTGCTGAATGGCAATGATAGTTTCCGTACGGGCCTCATCAATAAACAAGCCGAAGCGCGCGCTATCCTCGCGCGCATGAAAACGTTGATCGACGAATCACCCGAACTGGTGCCTGACCGCCGCACACTGGAGAGCATTACCTCCAGCTTTGAAGCCATCGTCAACGATCTCCAGCGCATGACAGCCGAACAGAGTTTTGCGCGACATACCGAGCTGGTACGCAACACCATCCACCTGATCGGCGATATGGGCGAACACCTCGGCCTGATGGACAACGAAGGCACGCCGCTGGCGATGCTGTCCAACCTGCTGCTGCTGCGCTTGCCACTGTTGATGGAAAGCATCGGCCAGGCGCGCGCGCTGGGTTCCGGCTATGCAGCCAAAGGCCAGGTCGGCGCGGTCGGGCGCATTCGCCTCTCTTTCCTGGAAAGCCATATCCGCGAATGCCGCGAGAATATGCACATCCCCGGCAACAACGGCAGCGCTGCCACCGAAAAGGTGGAAGCGCTGCTCGACCTGCTGGAAAAGGAATTCATCCAGGCCGACGAAGTGAATATTTCGCCTGAGCAATTTTTCAAGGCAGCGACTGACGCCATCGAATCCTGCCTCAAACTCTGGCAGGACGTGGCACAGCACACCGAGTCGGCCATCGGCAAGAAACCTGTCGTGGCCTCCACGACGGCACACAGTTTTACCGAATATCAGAAAACCTAGTTTACAGCGCAGGCGCCCGCCTGCATCGCCCATGCTTCCTTAACAATACCGTTCGGGCACGGCCTGTCAAAGCCCCTCGACAGGCTCAGCGCGCGGGGTTACAGGCCAGAACGCCTGCACTCCGACACTCCCGCATTTCGTCTTACCCTGCTCGGGTGGTATCCTTAGGTTTTTACCGTATTCCGCATTGCCATGACTCCCACCCTGCAACTCGCTATCGACCTGCTATCCCGCCGCTCGAACACCCCGGAAGACGCCGGCTGCCAGGAATTGATGATCTCCCGCCTGGAAAAGATGGGCTTCAAGATTGAGCGCATGCGCTTCGGCGAAGTAGACAACTTGTGGGCGCGCCGCGGCACGGAAGGCCCGCTGCTGGTATTTGCCGGCCATACCGACGTGGTCCCTACCGGTCCGCTCGACCAATGGCATAGCGACCCTTTTGTTCCAACGATCCGCGACGGCATGTTGTACGCACGCGGCGCAGCGGACATGAAGACCTCGCTCGCGGCTTTC
>CAMLME010000222.1 GCA_946481235.1 uncultured Methylobacillus sp.
CAATGGCACATAAAAAGGCAGGCGGTAGTTCCCGTAACGGCCGCGACTCAAATGCTCAGCGACTGGGCGTCAAGGCATTCGGCGACCAAACGGTTTCCGCTGGCAGCATCATCGTTCGTCAGCGTGGCACCAGAATGCATCCCGGCGAAAACGTTGGCATGGGCAAGGATCACACCTTGTTTGCCAAGGTGGACGGCAAGGTTGCATTTTCGGTAAAGGGTGCTCTGCGTCACAAGTTCGTGAGCATCATTCCCGCCTAAGGCGATCATGATTCAACAAAAAAGCCCTATCGCCGCGATAGGGCTTTTTTATTTTGCGACGACAGGCGACCAATGAAATTCATCGATGAAGCCACCATTAAAGTTTACGCCGGCGACGGCGGGAACGGTGTCGCCACCTTCCGGCGCGAGAAATACGAGCCAATGGGCGGCCCGGACGGCGGTGACGGCGGCCGTGGCGGTTCTATCCACGCCATTGCCGACCGTAATATCAACACGCTGGTCGATTACCGCTATACCCGGGTGTTCCGCGCCAAGCGTGGTGAGAACGGGCGCGGTTCCGATTGCTATGGTGCGCGTGGCGAAGACATGGTGTTACGCGTTCCCGTCGGCACGGTGATTACCGATAAGGGCACTGGCAATGTTGTTGCCGACCTGGCGCAGGATGGCCAACAGGCATTGATTGCCAAGGGCGGCAATGGCGGGTTGGGCAATATCCATTTCAAGTCCAGCATCAACCGGTCACCGCGGCAATGCACCAAGGGCGAGCCCGGCGAGGAATTCGAGCTTTACATGGAGCTCAAGGTGCTGGCCGACGTTGGTCTGCTGGGCATGCCGAATGCCGGAAAATCAACCTTCATCCGTGCGGTTTCGGCCGCCAAGCCCAAGGTCGCGGATTATCCTTTTACGACACTGCATCCCAACCTGGGGGTAGTGCGCGTGGATACCAACCGCAGTTTCGTCATCGCCGACATTCCGGGCCTGATCGAAGGTGCGGCGGAAGGGGCCGGGCTGGGACATCAGTTCCTGCGCCATCTGGCACGTACGCGCCTGTTGCTGCATATCGTCGACATCGCTCCTTTTGACGAAGCTATCGATCCGGTGGCCGAAGCGCGGGCGATCATCGAGGAATTGAGGAAGTACGACGAGTCGCTCTACAATAAGCCGCGCTGGCTGGTGCTCAACAAGGTCGACATGCTGCCGGCAGATGAGCGCGACGAGAAACGCGTGGCATTCTTGCGTGAATTCGGATGGGATGCGCCTTCCTTTTGCATCTCGGCGCTGAACGGTGAAGGTTGCCAGGCGTTGACGTATGCGATCATGGATTACCTTGACCGTCAGCGTGCGGAACAGCCAGAACAGAATCAGGAACCGTATCCGGAATGAAATCCCTGCTTGCCAATGCACGCTGCATCGTCGTCAAGGTTGGCTCCAGCCTGGTCACCAATGATGGCCGTGGGCTGGACCAGGCGGCGATTGCTGCCTGGGCGGACCAGATTACGCGACTCCGGCATCATGGTCGCAAAGTAGTGCTGGTTTCCAGCGGTGCCGTGGCAGAGGGTATGCAGCGGCTGGAGTGGGTCAAGCGCCCAACGGCGATCAATGAACTGCAGGCGGCTGCTGCCGTGGGGCAAATGGGTCTGGTTCAGATGTACGAATCGTGTTTCGCACGGCACAAGCTGCATACCGCGCAAGTGTTGCTGACGCATGACGACCTGGCTGACCGCAAGCGCTACCTGAATGCGCGCAGCACCTTGCGCACCTTGCTCGACCTGAACGTCATTCCCATCATCAACGAAAACGATACGGTTGTTACCGACGAGATCCGCTTTGGCGACAATGACACGCTGGGTTCGCTGGTCGCCAACCTGATCGAGGCCGATGCATTGGTTATCCTTACCGATCAGCAAGGGCTTTTTTCTGCAGATCCACGCAAGGATAAAGCAGCGACGCTGATCCAGCAGGCTACTGCGGGCGACCCGGAACTTGAGAAAATGGCGGGCGGCGCCGGCAGCAGCGTCGGTACCGGCGGCATGCTGACCAAGATTCTGGCAGCGAAGCGCGCCGCACGCAGCGGTGCACACACCATCATCGCTTCCGGCAGGGAAAAGGACGTGCTGGTGCGCCTGTCGGACGGCGAGCCTATCGGTACCCATCTGCGCGCGCCGGAAATGAAAACGACCGCGCGCAAGCAGTGGCTGGCCGATCATCTGCAGGTGCGCGGCAAACTGACGCTGGACGCTGGTGCAGCGAAGGCGCTGCGCGAGGACGGCAAAAGCCTGTTGCCAATCGGCGTGACGGCGGTATCGGGCGATTTCGAACGCGGCGAGCTGGTGGTATGCCTGGACGCGCACGGTCATGAAATTGCACGCGGCCTGGTCAACTACACGGCCGTGGAAGCTGCCCGCATCCTGCGCAAGCCTAGCCACGAGATCGAGCATATCCTTGGCTATGTGGATGAACAGGAACTGATCCATCGAGATAACCTGGTGCTGCTTTAGCGGCGCAGGTACGTTAAAGACATAATTTTATGCTTCTCTAACATGGGGAAATCATGACAAAAAAACAACCTTTGGTCGCCATCATCATGGGGTCGGATAGCGACTGGCCCGTGATGAAAGCGGCGGC
>CAMLME010000223.1 GCA_946481235.1 uncultured Methylobacillus sp.
AGCCGCTTCGTGCACGACATCTGCAATTGCGGCCATGACTGGAACATGCCGGACTATATCGAGGAAGCCATCGGCCGCATTCGTTCCGAAGTGGGCTCCGACCAGGTCATTCTCGGTCTGTCGGGCGGCGTCGATTCTTCCGTCGCGGCGGCACTGATTCATCGCGCCATCGGCGACCAGTTGACTTGCGTGTTCGTGGACAACGGCCTGTTGCGCCTGAACGAAGCCGAGCAGGTGATGGAAACCTTCGCCAACAATCTCGGCGTGAAAGTTATTCATGTCGATGCCAGCGAAAAATTCCTCGGTGACCTGAAGGGTGTTACCGACCCGGAAGAAAAGCGCAAGATCATCGGCCGCGAGTTCGTCGAAGTATTCCAGCAGGAATCCGCCAAACTGCCGCAAGCCAAGTGGCTGGCGCAAGGCACCATTTACCCGGACGTGATCGAGTCCGCCAGCGCCAAGACCAAGAAGGCGCACACCATCAAGAGCCACCACAACGTGGGTGGCCTGCCAGAAACGCTGCACCTGAAGCTGCTGGAACCGCTACGTGAACTGTTCAAGGACGAAGTGCGCGAACTCGGCGTGGCGCTTGGCCTGCCGCACGACATGGTCTATCGCCACCCCTTCCCCGGCCCCGGCCTCGGTGTACGTATCCTGGGCGAAGTGAAACGCGAGTTTGCCGAGTTGCTGCGCCGCGCGGATCATATTTTCATCGAGGAATTGCGCGCTTCCGGCTGGTACGAAAAGACCTCGCAGGCGTTTACTGTATTCCTGCCGGTGAAATCCGTCGGCGTGATGGGTGATGGACGCACCTACGAATACGTAGTCGCGCTGCGCGCCGTGCAGACGCAAGACTTCATGACCGCGCACTGGGCGGAGCTGCCCTACACCTTGCTCGGCAAGGTTTCCAACCGCATCATCAATGAAGTGCGCGGCATTAATCGCGTGGTGTACGACATCTCCGGAAAACCGCCTGCCACCATCGAGTGGGAATAATGTCCGTCGACGAACTGGGCATCAGCGGCCTTAACCTCATCGGCGAAGGTAGCTCATTCCAGGACAAGCTCTTCGACATGCTGGCCGAAGCACAGCTGTTCAGCCACCTGGAGGGACATGAAATCCGGCAGCTGGCGGAATACGTGCATGCCTATTCAATCGAGGCCGGCGTGAACATTTTTCCGGAAGGCATGCACGGCAATTGCATGGGGCTGCTGGTTAAGGGACGTATCGAGGTCCTGAAAAACAACAGCGAGGGCGAAGCACAACGCATTGCCGTGATTACCGCAGGCAAAACGTTCGGCGAGATGTCGCTAATCGACGGCCTGCCCTATTCGGCAACCATTCGCACCATCGAGCCTTGCACGATCGTTCTGCTCACCCGCAACAATTTCACGCAGTGCGTGCAACGCCACGCCGCACTCGGCGTCAAACTGCTGACCGAAATCGCTCGCCTGATCAGCCTTCGCCTGCGCCAAACCAGCGGCCAACTGGTCGATGCCCTGGGCGGCTAAAGGAGTCAATCATGAGCCGCGCCTTCGTCAAGGAAAATGACCTCGAACATGCCGGAACCGATCTGCCGGAGCGTCCGCAGAGCGAGCATCCGAATTACGTCACGCCGGCTGGTCTCGCCCAACTTCAGCAGCAATTGGCAGCACTCGAACAAGAGCGTCTGCAATGGAGCCCGCTCAAGGAAGATCCCGTGGCGCGACAGAAAACAGCCGTCATCGACCGCGACCTGCGCTATCTGCAAGGCAGGCTGGAACGGGCGATTCCGGTGAATCCAGCCGAGCAGGCGCAGGACATTGCGCTGTTTGGCGCCATTGTCGAAGTCGAGGATGAAGAAGGTGTCACGCATGTCTTCGAGATCGTCGGCGAGGACGAAGCCGATATCCATAGCAACAAAGTGAGCTGGGTTTCGCCTCTGGCCAAGGCGCTGATCGGCCACAAGGTGGGAGACACGGTCACCTGGAAACGCCCAGCGGGCGACCAGATGCTGGAAGTCACCGCCATCCGTTACCATCATTCGCAGGAATAAACCGCATGCAAGTCAAGGAAGCCATCGAGCAGCGCCGCGCCGTCAAAACCTACGACCCGACGCACGTCATGCGTGAGGAAGAAATCGAGCAGCTGATGTCGCTCGCACTGCTCTCGCCGACCGCATTCAACATCCAGAACTGGCGGTTTGTACTGGTGCGCGACCCTGAACTGCGCAAGCAGATTCGTGCCGTAAGCTGGGATCAGGCTCAGGTGACCGATGCTTCACTGCTGGTCGTACTTACTGCCGACCTGAACTCCTGGGCAAGGGAACCGGCGCGCTACTGGAAAAATGCACCGCAGCCTGTGCAAGACTTTCTCGTGCCGGCCATCGGCCAATACTACGGCGGGCGAGAGCAGGTACAGCGCGACGAAGCGATGCGCTCCTGCGGCATGGCGGCCATGACGCTGATGCTTGCCGCCAAGGACATGGGCTATGACTCATGTCCGATGGACGGCTTCGATTTCGATGCAGTGGGCAAATTGATCAACCTGCCGGCCGATCATGTCGTCGCGATGTTCGT